>VBCL01000481.1 GCA_005888865.1 Betaproteobacteria bacterium
TGGCGCGCTCGCGCCTGGGCGGAATTGGCTATCACCCGTCGCTGCTACCGCGCCATCGCGGTATCGCCGCCGTGGAATGGACGATTCTCGAAGGCGATCCGATCGCCGGCGGATCGGTCTATCACCTGGCCGACACGATGGACGCGGGCGCGATCGCCGCGCAGGACTGGTGCTTCGTCGCCAAGGGCGAGACCGCGCGCGAGCTGTGGGAACGTGCGCTGGCGCCGATGGGCCTCGATCTGCTGGCACGGGTCGTTCGCCATGCGCGAGAGCGTGGCGAAGTCCCCGCGCGCGCACAGGACGAGCGGTTCGCGACCAAGGCGCCGATGATCCGCAGGACCGTGTCCTTGACCGAGCAGGTCGCTCGTGGCGACGGTCATCGGCCCGGATCGTCCGGGCATCGTCAGCCTGCTCTCGGAACGGGCACACGGCTTCGGCGCCAATTGGGCCGAGAGCCGCATCGCCACCCTCGAGGGCCAAGTCGCGGGGCTGGTGCATTTCGAGGTGCCCTCGCAGAACGCCGAGCCGCTGGCCGCCGCGCTCAGCAGCCTCGAATCGTCGGGCGTGCATGTCGTCGTTGCCAGGCAGCAACAGATCCCGGTTCCCGCGGGACGGCGCGTGATCAGGCTCGAATTGGTCGGCCACGATCGCCCGGGGATCGTCAGCGAGCTGTCCGGCAGCCTTGCCCGGCGGCGGGTGAGCATCGAGGATCTGCACACCGAGATCGTCGATGGCCCGACGCCCTCCGAGCATCTGTTCAAGGTCAAGGCATGGCTGGTCGTGCCCGAGTCGGTGCCCAACGACGAGTTGCGGCGTGCGCTGGAGCCGCTGACCAAGGAGATGACGGTCGACATCGCGCTCGGCGAAAGCGTGAGCGGCGCCTGAGGGTCTGGAGCGCAACCGGGGACGGCTCCGGTTCATGCGGTGTGTGACTCCGTTCGTGGTTCGACAAGCTCACCACGGACGGAGTTATGCGGAGGTTCCCTTTCCCCCGATGGCGGGTCGGACGGCAAGCACCGTTTGCGCGGCCATCTCGTAGGCTGCAGCCAACGCCAGCACCGCTGCATCCGCCTGCGGCCGTCCCATCAACTGCAGTCCCATCGGCAACCCGTCGGCGTTGAAGCCCGCGGGCACGCTGATGCATGGCAGGCCGGCGAAGGTGGCGTAAAGAGTCACCTCCATCCAGCGGTGATACGTGTCCATCGACCGACCCGCGATTTCGCGCGGCCAGCGCAATCGGGCATCGAAGGGCCAGACCTGCGCGGAGGGCAGCGCCAGCACATCGTATCGGTCGAACAATTTCAGCAGGTGCTGGTAGAACGCGGTGCGCTCGATGCTGGCGCGCAGAGTATCGGGGCCACTCAAGTTCTGCGCAGTGTCGTATTCCCACAGCGCCTCGGGCTTGATGAGCGCGCGATTCTCGGGCTTGGCCAGATGCGGCGCGATGCGCGCCGCCACCAGCCATCGGCGCCAGACCAGCCACGCTTGCCAGACGCGCTCGGGCGCGAAGCCGAGTGCCGCGGGCTCGACCGTCGCACCCAACCCGGCCAGGCGCTGCAACGCCAGCTCGCAGGTGTCGAGCACGCCAGGCTCGGTTGCGAGGTAGCCGTTCAGATCGCGCAGCCAGCCCACGCGGATCTCGCGCGCGCCCTCCAGCGTCGCACCCGTCACCGCGTCGGCAAAACATTCGGTCCGGGCGATGGACAGCGGGACGCGCGGGTCGGGCCCCGCTTGAATATCGAGCAGCCGCGCCAAGTCGAGCACGGTGCGCGCCATCGGGCCGCTGGTGCTGAGTTGCGCGACGAACACGTCGTCGGCCGGCCAGCCGGGCACGCGACCCTGGCTGGGGCGGAATCCGAACACGTTGTTCCAGCCGGCGGGATTGCGCAGGCTGCCCATGAAATCGCTGCCGTCCGCCACCGGCAGCATGCGCGTGGCCAACGCCACCGCGGCGCCGCCGCTGCTGCCTCCGGCCGATCTGCTCGTATCGAAGGCGTTGAGCGTCGTGCCGAATACCTCGTTGAAGGTGTGCGAGCCCAGACCGAACTCGGGCGTATTGGTCTTGCCGATCACGATGCAGCCGGAGCCCTTCATCCGCTGCACCATCAAGCTGTCTTCGCCCGGCACCGAATCGCGCAGCAAGGGCGAGCCGAACGTGGTGCGAAGTCCCGCCGTCGCCGCGACATCCTTGATCGCCTGGGGTACGCCGTGCAGCCACCCTCGGCGTCGGCCGCGGTGCAGGTCGGCGTCGCGCTCGTCGGCCTCGGTGAGCAGCGCATCGCGATCGCGCAGGCTCACGATCGCGTTGCACCGCGGATTGACGCGCTCGATGCGCTCCAGTGTGGCGTGCATCAGCTCGCGACAGGAGAACTGTCTGGCTGCAAGTCCCACCGAGAGTGCCTCGGCGGTGCGGTCGGTGAGCTCGGTCATGCCCGGCAATTCGGTCTGCGGACGTGCGCTACCCGGGAACGACGGCGCACCGGATCAGCCCTTGTATTCGAGCACGTGCATACCTGCGTTCCAGTCGCTGACGAACATCAGGCCCTCGGCGGTGACGAACAGGTCGGCGGTCTTCGCGTCGAGCGCGATATTGGGGCGCGGGTCGATCAGCTTCGCCGGGATCGGCGGCACCCAGTGCGCGATCTCCTTCGGCGAAAATTGATCCTTGATGTCGAACACGCGCACGCCGGCGTTGTTGTACGTGGCGAAGATGGTTTCCTCGCTTTGCATCGACCCGGGTCGATTTTCGTGCAGGTTGTGCGGCCCGAACGTGCCGAGCGAACAGTAGTCGCGGTCGCGGGGCGTCGGGAGGGTGGCAATCGGCACCGGATTCTCGGGTGCGCGCACGTC
>VBCL01000482.1:0-2897 GCA_005888865.1 Betaproteobacteria bacterium
AATTTCCGCGAGGTTCTGGCGGATGACACGTTCCGCAAAGTGTTCGTGAACTCGCTGGTGTTCGTCGGCGTCAATGTCGTGGGGCAGGTATCGCTGGGGCTTCTGGCCGCGTTGTTCTTCGCCGAGACCTTCGCCGGCGCGCATTTTCTGCGCGGTCTGCTGCTGGCGACATGGATGCTTCCTGGCCTCGTCGTCGGCGCGTTATGGAAATGGATGTTCGCCTCGCAATACGGCGTGGTGAATTTCGTCCTTGCGATCCTGCATCTGACGGAAGGGCCTGTCCATTGGCTGTCGGATCCCGCCGTCGCCATGACCGCCGTCAACATCGCCCATGTCTGGTACATCATGCCGTTCAGCATGATCCTGATCGCCGCTGCGTTGACGGCGATACCGAAGGATTTGTACGAGGCGGCGGCGCTGGACGGCGCAGGGCCGGTGGCGCGCTTCCGCTATATCACACTGCCGGCGCTCAAGCCCACGCTGCTGGCGCTCGCGTGCCTGGTCACGATCTATTCGATGCGCGCTTTCGATTTGATCTTTGCACTGACCCAGGGTGGGCCACTCGATTCCAGCAACGTGCTGCCCCTGCTCTCCTACCAGTTCTCATTCCAGCAATTCAAATTCGGCATCGGCGCGGCGGTCGGCACTTTCGCCGTCGTGTTCGTCTTTGTCGTCGCGCTGGTCTATGTGCGCACCTTGAGACACGAGGCGCGCGGGTGAAAGGCGCACGTTCTCCTTTCCGGTCCAAACGGACAAGGCGCGCCGTGTTTTCCGTCCTGGGATTCGCAGGCGTGGCGATCTATCTGTTTCCGATCTATTGGATGTTGATCTCCGGTTTCAAGAGCTCGGCGGAGATTTTCGCCAACCCGCCGACCTTCTTCCCCAGGGCCCCCAACCTGGATGCGTTCCAGTCCGTCTTCGTACAGGAGAACATCGCGCGCTACCTGCGCAACAGCATCATCATCGCCGTCCCGGTAACGCTGCTGACCCTGGCCCTGGGCTCGATGGGCCGGTTGGTGGACGTTGCGCTGGTCATGGTGCTGCTGCTGCAGGTCTTTCCCGAGGCGTTGATCGCGACGCCCATCTTCATCATCTTCAAGTCGATGGGGCTGCTGAACACATTCCAGGCTGTGATCCTGGCCACGACGTCGAAGACCCTCGCCTTCGCTCTGGTCATCCTGCGGCCGATGTTCCTCCAGGTGCCGAGCGACCTGGAGGAGGCATCGTATGTCGATGGCTGCACGCGATTCCAGGCGTTCTGGCGCATCGTCCTGCCGTTGATGCGGGCGCCGCTGCTGGTCGTGGGCGCGATCTGCTTCGCGCAGGCCTATGGCGAGTTCGTATACCCGATCACGTTGTTGAATCAGCAGCATCTGCAGCCCGGCTCGGTCGGCATCTATGCCTTTATCGGCGCGGAATTCGCCGACTGGCATCGGGTGATGGCCTTCGCCTCGATCTATGTCCTGCCTATCCTCGCCCTGTTCCTGCTGTTGCAAAGGAATATCGTGTCGGGCCTGACCGCGGGAGCGCTGAAATGAGGGCCGCGCCGGACGGGAACGGCACAGGTAACAAGCCCTGTTGCGGTTGGAAGGGAAAACACCTTATGGCCCTTTCGGCTGGCGATCCCGCCAATCCGAGGCACTGGCCGGCGATAGCGGCAGCGCGATGGCGCTCCCGAAGCTGCGAGGCTTATCGCTGCCTCATCCGCTCGACATTTGGTACCGGCAGCGCTCTTCGCAGCACGGTTTCTCCCAGCCATTCAGACGAGCGCCTGGCGCGCTCGGCGACGTCCGCCGCCGGCATTTGCAGATAGTCGTCGTTGTAGACATCGAAGCTGTAGTCGCCGTCATAGCCAAGCTTGTCGAGCCGCGTGACCAGGCTAGCGAGTGCTTCGCTGTGCGCACCCTCGCCGGGAAACACCCGAAAGTGCGTCGCCGTTGCCTGCTGTTCTGCCGTTGAGCGAATGGCGTTCCACATGAAGTCGGAGAGCTGAACCAGGAATATCTGCTGCGGATCAAGCGCATCGACTTCCTCAAGGTCGGTGCGCGTGACCAGGAGATCGAAGGAATCTATCGCCAAGCCGAGATTCGGGCAGGCGGCATGGGACATGATGTCGGATGCGGTCGCGAGATCAGCGGCGGTTCGACTCCCCAGCCTTGGTTTGTAAGCAATCCTGATACCGAGCGGTATGGCGAGCAAGGCGAGCTTGTTCAGATCGCTCGCCGTGCGCTCGACGTCCGACACCGCATGCGTGGAGGTCGTCGCCTCGACGAGCAGGAGATCGCCGCCCACGTCGCCACAAACCGTGAGCATCGACTTCGCGACGTCGACTTTGTAGCGGTGTAGCTGACCGTCGAGACCCTCGAAATCGCGCAACGCCTCGAAGCCTGTCACCCGCAAGCCGCTGTCGCGAACCGCGCGCGCACCGGCAGCGCTGCCATCGGGATGGCCGACGACATCGGCGGCCGAGATCATGACCTGGCCGAATCCCGCCGCTGCGATGACCTCCAGCCTGCGCTCCAGCGTCCCGGCCAACGAGGCGGTATCCATCCCGAAGTCGGCGAAATTCATGTCGGGCTATTTTCGGGGCGGCTCGGCGGCTCGCTGTGCACGAGCTCGAACATCACACTGCCGAGATAGGCTTTGGTAAGCGCGCCGCGCTCGCTCGCATGCACGGTCTCGGAGGCGACGAACTCGACGCCGCGATGTCCGAGCTGCCTGACTGTCGCAGGGACGTCGGGCGCGCCGAGGCCGATGCGCTGGAGATGTTCTTCCCACTCGACGTCGGTGGCCGCGGGCTCCGGCTCGATCAACTGGAGGTAGAAGCTGCGGCAGGGGCTTTCCAGCAGCAATCCTTTCGGCAGGATTCCGAAACGAACGCGTTCGGGCAGAGGCGT
>VBCL01000482.1:2935-10453 GCA_005888865.1 Betaproteobacteria bacterium
GATGTATTGCACGATGCCGAAGAAATGCAGGCCCTCGATCGGCGGTGGCGGCGGCTTGGCCCCCGGTATCGTGCGGAAATCGATGTCGTAGATCGAAAACTCGTCGTAGCGATCGACGAAGTAGATGAGGCTCTCACCCACGCCGTGGATCGCCGGAATGTTGAGCTCCATGGCGCGCGCACGCACCGGAATCTCCCAGGCGCCGAGCTCCAGCGCCCGTCGAAACGCGTAGTCCGCGTCGCGCACGCGAACGGCGAAGGCGCTGATGATGGGGCGTTCGACCGGCTGCACGGTGCGCGGAACGTCGGCGGGCTGCGCGTTGACGATGAGGTTCATCGGCCCCTGCCGGTAGAGCTCCACTTCGCGCGAGCGATGCCGAGCCACGAGCTGAAATCCCATCTGTTCGAGAAAGCCGCCGAGCGCCTGCGGGCGCGACGTCGCGAATTCGATGAACTCGATGCCGTCGAATCCGATCGGGTTGGGGGCCTCGCGAACCGCTTCACGTTCCATGGTGCTTGCCATTAGTGTCCCTCGGTATTCGGCGAAACGAGCCGTCATCGAGCGCCCGCCATCGCCGCGCGGACCCTCCGCGCCGGCCTATGTATCAATACGCGACTTTCGCGATCGCGCGCAACTCTTCGGGTGTTGCGGTGCCGAAGCCGAAGAATTCGAGATAGGCGGGAATCATCTCGAACAGCATATCGGTGCCGACCTGGATCTGACAACCCCGGGCCTTCGCCGCCGCCAGCAGCGGCGTGATCTCTCGCTTCATGACGACTTCGCCGACGAAGGTGGAGGGCGCAAGTTGGCTGACGTCGAAGGGCAGAGGATCACCGTCCTTCATGCCGAGCGGCGTGGCGTTGACGATGAGGTCCTGGTCGGCGACCATCGCCGGGCCGACGCGCACATCCAGTTTGCCGTAATGCAGTTTCAGCCGCTCGGCGAGCGCCTGTGCGGAAGCGACCTGTTTGTCGAAGAGAACCAGCGCAGCGACGCCCTCGGCGGCGAGCGACGAACCCTTGCGGGCGAGGCCGCGCGTGAACCCCGTCCCGTCGAACATGTCGGCGATGAGCTTGCCGTCCGGGTCCTTGCGCAGCGCGTTGGCGGAGCCGGCGATCTTCGCGGTGGTGCTCGCTTCGTCGGCAAGCGTCAGCGTGGTGACCTTGTGCGGCATTGTGATCAGTGCACCGCCGATGTTGGTCATTTTGAACACCGCGCGCAGCGTCGACGGATAGTCTTCGGCCTTGACACCCATGGGCACGACGATGGCGTCGATGCCATGGACGTCGAACCACGGGTTATAGATCAGCGGCGCCTTGAACGTCTCGGTCGGATAGCCGATATGGGCAATCAGCGTGGTCTTGCCGCTGATCATCGTGTGGTCACGAAAGCAGCCGCCGTGATACCCATCGTCATCCCTTGTAACCGAGCAGCCTGGGAAGCCAAAGGATGGTATCGGGCACGAAAGTGCAGATGGCGAGCACGACCACCGCGGCGAAGATGAACGGAGCGCATTCGCGAACGATGACCGCCAGCGGCTGCTTCGTCATGTTCGCCACGACGAACAGCAGCAGACCGAACGGCGGCGTCAGAAGTCCGATCATGATGTTGAGCACGACGACCACGCCGAAATGCACGAGGTCGATACCCAGGGCCTTCGCGGTCGGGATCATGATGGGCACGATGACGAGCAGGATGGTCGTGCCCTCGAGCAGGCATCCGAGCACCAGAAGAATGGCGTTGACGAGCAGCAGGTAGCCGATGGGCGAGACGTGGAAGCCGCTCATGAAATGGGCGACCGACGCCGGAATGTTCTCGACGGTCACCACGTAGTTGAATACCAGCGCTCCGGCGATCAGCATGCCGACGGACGTTGTCGACTTCGCGCTCGCAAGAAGGACGTCGTAGAGCTGCCTGGGCGTCAGTGCGCGATAGATCAACGCGGCCGCGAGCAGGGCGTACGCCGCCGCGGCCGCCGCGCCCTCGGTCGGGGTCATGACGCCGCCGTAGATGCCGAACAGCAGGATGAACGGCAGCAGCAGGGCCGGAAATGCCGAGACCGTGACCTTCGGAACGTCGCGCAGGGGGACCGGAGGCTCGACTGGATAGTTGCGCCGGCGGGCGATCACCGAGTTCATGATCATGAAGGCGACGCCCAGCATCAGCCCGGGAATCACGCCGCCCAGGAACAAGTAGCCGATCGACGCGTCGGAGACGAGCGCGTAGATCACCATCGGGATCGACGGCGGGATGATGGGGCCGATGATGGCCGCGGAGGCCGTAATCGCGGCGGCGTACGCCACAGGATAGCGTCCCTCGCGGGTCATCATCCCGATGATGACGCGGCCTGGCCGACCCCGACATCCCTGCGAAGATCACGTTCGACACGACGTTGACATGTCCAAGACCTCCGCGGAAACGGCCCACCAGCACGAGGCAGAACTTGAGCAGCCGGTCGGTCAGGCTGCCCACGTTCATCAAGTCTGCCGCGAGAATGAACAGCGGCACGGCGAGCAGCACGTAGCTGTTGTACAGACCGTTGAGGACCTGCTCCGCGGCGGTGCCGAGATCCAGGCCTTTCAGCGCGAGGTAGAAGACCGACGCGCCGAGCATCGAAAGCCCAATGGGCAGTCCGAGGACCGCCAGCAGCACCAGTACGATGACGCACAGCGCGAAAGCGGTGATCACGAACTACCCCGCGACTTCAAGGCATCATCCTGCGCCTCCAATGCCTCGGCTTGTGACGCCATCTCGTCGTCCACTTCGCGGTCCCCGCGGATCGCCAGCACGGTCAGTCGGACATGCTTCACGATCACGGCGACGACGAACACCAGATAGATGGAATACAGGATGTCGAAGCGCATGTGCAGATAGGCCGAGTGCTCCCGCTTCATGAACGCGATGTAGCGCCAGGTGGCCGGGATCGAAATCGCGAGGAGGACGACGAGCGCGACGCTGGAGACGATCACGAAGGCTCGTCGAGCGCCCCGCGGGACCGCCGAGTAGATGATGTCGAAGCGGACCTCTTCGGCGTCGGAGAGCAGCAACGCGGCGCTCCAGAGCACGACCCAGAGCCAGCAAAGCACGGTCACCTCTTCCGTCCACCCCAATGGCCGGTTGAGGACGTAGCGAAAGAAGATCTGCAGCAGGAAGCTGACGAACATCGTCGCCATCAGGGCGACGGCGACGCTGTCCGTCAGCAAGCGAAGCGGCCGGAGGGAAGCACGGTCGCGCATGCGGCTCACCCGCGAGCGCCGCTACAGCGCGTTGATCCGCTCGAGGGCACCCTTGGGCCAATCCTGCGCGTACTTGTCGACGTACTTCTTCTGCGCGTAGGCCCGGAACGCATTCACGTCGGGGGCATACACCTTCTTGCCCTGGCTCTTCATGAATTCGACGATGTCCTTCTCCAGACCGATGTACTTGGCGGTGTAGTCGTCCATGGCCTTCTCGGCCGCGGCCTGGAACTGGGTCTGCTGCGCCGGAGGCATCGCATCCCAGGCCTTTTTCGAAACCGCCAGCACGTCGTAACCCACGACGTGGCCGGTGAGCACGAACTGCGTCGTCACTTCGTAGAACTTCATGAGCTTGCTGGTGACGAGCGGATTGTCCTGGCCGTCGATGGCGCCGCTCTGCAGCGCGGTGTAGACCTCCGCGAACGCGACAGGCGTCGGGCTGGCGCCGATCGACTCGCCGAGGAACTGCCAGAACTCGCCCGGCGGCATGCGCAGCTTGATCCCGGCGAGATCGGCCGGCGTGCGAATGGTCTTGTCGGGCTTCAGGTTGACGTGGCGGGACCCGAAATAGACGGGCGTCACGACCTGGACCTCGAGCTGGTCGCGGGCCATCTTGATGAACTCGCGGCCGACGTCGCTCTTGAATGTCTTTCTCATGTGGTCGACGTCCCGGAAGAGATAGGCGGAGGTCAACAGCGACCACGCCGGAAGCTGCTTGGAAATGTCCTGCGGGGCAAGGTTGCACACTTCCAGGTTGCCGCGCTGCAGCGCGACCAGTTCCGTTCCCTGCTTGAACAGTGTGTTGTTCCAGTACGGCTCGAAATCGAAGTTGTCCTTGATGGACGCTGCGAATGCCTTGTAGGCATCGGCTCGCGGATCCTGCTCCGTGAACGCGCACGAGAACCGCAGCTTGGTTTTCCCCTGGGCATGCGCAGCCGGCAATACGCCGGCAGCCAGCAACGAGCCGCTTGCAACGAGAAACGACCGCCGATCGAAGCGAGAATCCATGTTTCCTCCTTTGTCAGTGTGTCGGGACGCGGGGACTCTTGGTTCAGGGTGCTGCAGGAGCGTAGACGGGCGCGCCCACCGGTGCAGGTCGCGGGCTTCGCCGCGTCGGCCGATCGTCGAGATGGTTTTGCGCCACCCTGATCGCCAATCGAGCTACTTCCTCCGGTCCGACCGCTCTGGTCAGGGCGATGCGCGGAATCTCGAGCGAGTACGGAATGTCCTCCGGCATGCAGGCGAGAATGCCGCGTATATCGATCGTGCCTTCGCCGGGGAAAAGCCGCTCGTCGCGCGCCGTGCGAATGATCGCCTCGATCGTCGACGGACACTGTTGCTCGGCGTCGCACACGTGTGCGAAGCGGAACCATTCGCGCGGAAGCCGAGCGAGATCGTCGCAGCTCGAGTTCGAGCGCGCCATGTGCAGTATGTCGATCAGCATGGCGGCGTTGTAGCGGTTCACCGTCCGCAGTACGCGGGTAGGAGATTGCCCGTCTCGGTCCAGTGCGGAAACTCCAGATTCACGAAAATGCCGAGGGGCTTCGCGAGATCGCACAGGCGCGCGAACCGTTCGATCGCGCGCTCGCGATTGGGATCGGGAAGCTGGGCGATGACGTTCGTCGCGCCGAGCTCCGCGGTCGCGTTGAGCTCGGCGACGAAATCGTCGGGACCGAGCCTGGGATCCATGCGGAAGAGCTCGACGTCGAGCACGTCGACGCCGTTGTCGTCGAGCCGCGCCTTGGTTTCCTTCATGAGGGCGCGATCGCGCGCGAGATCGTGCAGCGGCTCGGCCGCCGTGACGCGCGTCATGCGCAGGCTCGCATAGCGATAGCCGGCGCGGGCGGCGACGTCGACGACCTGCGGCGGGGAGAGCGACAGCACCGTCAGGTGAGCGAGGGAGTAGTCGTGCTTCATCGTGCTCTCCTTGTCGCGTGGACTTCAGGCGTGCACGGCACCATCCACCGCGACGTGATGCACCTTCTTGCCCGGCGAATAGATGTCCATGATGTTCCAGTGACCGGCGGTCGGTACCGGCTCGTTCTGCATGACCACATCGATGACGAACGGTTTGCCGGACTGGATCGCGCGCTCGAGCGCAGGCTTGAATTCCGCCGCCGCATTGATCTTCACGCCTTCCACGCCGTACGCCTTCGCAATCGCCGCGTAGTCGGGCGAGTACGGCTTGCCGTCCTTCTCGAATACGGTGCCGTAGGTTGTGCCGAAGTGCGCCTTCTCGAGCCCCGCAATCGTGCCGAAGGCGTAGTTGTTCATGATCACCCATACCGCCGGGATGCTTTCCTCGAACGCCGTGGCGAGCAGCGCCGGGTTCTGGCCGAAGCCGCCGTCGCCCACCAGCGCGACCACCACGCGGTCGGGCCGCGCGAGCTTCGCCCCGAGCGCGGCCGGCGCGCCGAAGCCCATCGTGGCGTAGCCGCCAGGGGTGAAGATCGTGCCCGGCTCGAGGATCGGGAACTGCTGCCCGACGCCGTTCTTGTTCCAGCCCACGTCGGTCGTGATCAATGCATCGCGCGGGAGCGCCGCCCGCACGTCGGCCAGAATGCGCTCGGGACGCATCGGATATGCATCGCTCTCGGCGTGTTTGCGGTTGCCTTCGATGAATGCCGCGCGCACGGCGGCGATCTGGCTCGCGAGCGCTGGACGGCGAACGCCTTCGGGCACTAGCTCGCGTGCGACTCGGTTCAAAACCGACAACGCGGGCTTCAAGTCCGCTACCGCGCCGATCTCGACCGGATAGTTGCGGCCGATCTCCGCCGGATCGATGTCGACCTGGATCAGCTTGGTCGGCGGAAAATTGAACGTGTACTCCCGCTCCCACGAGCTGCAGTCGGCTTCCGAGAACCGCGTTCCGAGCGCCAGGATCCAGTCGGCCCCCTTGCACTGCTCGTTGATGAACTGCGTGCCCCAGAAGCCGGTCATGCCGAGCACGAACGGATGGTCGTCGGGCAGCGCGCCTTTGCCCATCAGCGTGTGCGCGACCGGAATCTGCAGATGATCGACGAATCGGCGAAGCTCGCCCGTCGCATCCGCGCCGATCACGCCGCCGCCGACGTACAGCACGGGCCGCTTCGCGGTCGCGAGCTTCTTCACGATCTCGGCCGCGGTTGCTTCGTCGAGCGAAGGCTTGCGCAGGCTCTTGACGTTGTGCGAGAGCCGTTCGAAGAGCTCGGTCTCGATCTCTTTGGAGAAGATGTCCATGGGCACGTCGACCAGCACCGGACCGGGCCGCCCGCTTTCGGCGAGCGCGAAGGCTTTCTCGATGATCTCCGGAAAGAGGTGCGGCTGATCGACGCGCCACGCGCGCTTCACGAACGGCCGATAGATTTCGTATTGCGATGCATCGGCGTGCGCGTTGACTTCCTGATGTGGATGCTTGCCGTGATAGTGCGTCGGCACGTCGCTCGCGATCACGACAATCGGAATCGAATCGAGCGCGGCGTTGGCGACACCCGTCGCCGCATTGGTGAGGCCGGGCCCCAGATGCGACAGCACGACTGCGGTCTGTCTCTTCGCCCGCGCGTAGCCGTCGGCCATGTGCGCCGCGATCTGCTCGTGTCGCACATTGACGAACTTGATGCGGCTCTTCTCCATCGCGGCGAGGACCGCGATGTTGGTGTGGCCGCACAGCCCGAACACGTGCTCCACGCCGCGTGCCTCGAGATACTTCACCAATTGATGCGAGATCAGATCCTTCATGCTTCAGCCTCCAGCACGCGGTGCAAGCGCCTCAGTTGGCGCGGTCGGTCCCAGGCGATCGCGCGGCACGTCGCGGCGTTGAGGACCGCTGTAGCGGTACGGGATGTCGCGCGGCATCGGCCCCATGATCCGCCGGCCGCTCTGCTTCTGCTCCCACGCGTGCGCCAGGATCCCGACGGCGCGCGAGAGGATGAAGAGTCCCCGTCCGAGCTCCGGCTCGAAGCCGAGCTCGCAGAAGATTACGGCGGTGACCCCGTCGATGTTCATCGGAATGTGGCGCTTCTTGAGCGTCTCCAGCGCCTGCTCGACCGCTCGACCGATGCCCGCGTAGCGGCCCGACACCGTGCCCGCGTCGACAGCGTGCGCGACCAGCTCGAGGAGCGGCGCACTCCGCGGGTCCACAGGATGAAAGCGATGGCCGAAGCCCGGGACGATTGCCTCGCCAGCCTCGCGGTTTCCTTCGATCACCGCGGTCGCGGCAGTCACCAGATCGCCATCGGCTCCAGCTTCGCCGTCGATCTCGCGATAGAGCTCCATGCATTGCTGGCCCGCGCCGCCGTGGACG
>VBCL01000483.1 GCA_005888865.1 Betaproteobacteria bacterium
CAAGTCTCAACGACGCGATCCGGACCCAGAATCTGCGCGTCGCCGGCCATCCGCGCATCGAGCCCAAGTCTGACGTGGCGGAGGACGAGTTCGCGTTTTCAGCGGTATTCGAGGTATATCCCGAGATCAAGCTCGGCGACCTGGCGGCCGTAACGATCACGCGACCGGTGGCCGAGGTGACACCCACAGACGTCGACCGCACGATCGAGATCCTGCGCCGGCAACGCACGCGCTACGAGCCGGTGACGCGGCCCGTGCAGACGGGCGACCGCGTGCTCGTCGACTTCACCGGAACGATCGACGGCACCGAGTTTCCCGGCGGCCAGGCGCGCGATTTCGCGATCACGCAGGGTGAGGGCAAGATGCTGCCCGAGTTCGAGTCCGCGCTCTCGGGCATGGCGGCGGGAGAGCACAAAAACTTCTCGCTGACATTTCCGGCGGACTATCACGGCAAGGAAGTCGCCGGCAAGCACGCCGAGTTCGCGCTGACGGTGAAATCGATCAGCGAGCCGCATCTGCCTACGATCGACGCCGAATTTGCAAAGAATTTTGGCATCGCCAGCGGCAACCTCGACGAGCTGCGTGCGGAGATTGCCGCGAATCTCGGAGTCGAGCTCAGGCGCAAGATCGAGGGCGTGTTGAAAGACCAGGTGATGAAGGCGCTGCAGTCCACCTCCGAGCTCGTGGTTCCCAAGTCGTTGGTCGAGCTCGAAGCGCAAAGCTTGCGTGAGCGTGTCATCGCCGAGCTCAAGAACCGGGGTGCCAAGACCGAGGAGCTCGAGCTGTCGGCGGACGCATTCCGGCCGCAGGCCGAGGAGCGCGTCGCGTTCAGTCTCGTGCTGAACGAGATCGTCCGCCAGCACCAGCTGCAGGCGCGACCCGAGCAGATCCGGGCCCTGGTCGAGGAAGCGGCGCAGAGTTTCGAACAGCCGGACGCGGTGATCCGGTGGCATTACGAGCAACCCGACCGCCTGAACGAATATGAAGTACGGGCGGTCGAACGCAACGTGATCGACTGGGTGCTGCAGCGCGCGCGGGTCGATGATCAGCCGGTAGCTTTCGCGGCGCTGATGGAGCCCGCGACCTCGTGAGGATGCACCGGGCAATTTTTTTCGAATGTAGCGGACAAGGCGTCAGGCGACGCGGGTGAGCGAACGATGAGTAAGGGCTGGAACGACGAACCGAAGGGACTCGGCCTGATCCCGATGGTGATCGAGCAGAGCGGACGCGGCGAGCGAGCCTACGACATCTACTCGCGGCTGCTCAAGGAGCGCATCGTGTTTCTCGTGGGACCGGTCGATGAGGGGACCGCAAACCTCGTCGTGGCGCAGATGCTGTTTCTGGAGTCGGAAAACCCCGACAAGGAGATCAACTTCTACATCAACTCGCCGGGCGGCTCGATCGCTGCGGGGTTCGCGATCTACGATACGATGCAGTTCATCAAGCCCGACATCTCGACACTGTGCGTGGGCATGGCGGCGAGCATGGGTGCGTTTCTGCTGGCCGCGGGGACGAAGGGCAAGCGCTTCGCGTTGCCGAACTCCACGGTCTTGATCCACCAGCCCCTGGGCGGCTTCCAGGGTCAGGCCTCCGACATCGCCATCCACGCCAAATACATCCTATCCCTGCGCGAGCGGCTCAATCGTCTGCTCGCCCAGCACGTCGGGAAGCCAGTCGAACAAATTGAACGCGACACTGACCGTGACAATTTCCTCACCGCCGAGGAGGCGTTGCAATACGGTTTAATAGACAAAGTCTTGCAGAGCAGGGCTTAAGGCCTGTAAAGTGTATTCAAGCCCTGGCAGGCCCGGGGCGTCAGAGGCAGGTGAATGGCAGACAAGGCGTCCGGCGACAAGCTTCTTTACTGCTCCTTCTGCGGCAAGAGCCAGCACGAGGTGCGGAAGCTCATCGCCGGTCCGTCGGTGTTCATCTGCGACGAGTGCATCGAGCTCTGCAACGACATTATCCGCGAAGAGGGGGCGACCTCCGACACCGCACGCGCGGACAAGAACAAGCTCCCGACCCCGCACGAGATCCGGCAGATCCTCGATCAGTACGTGATCGGGCAGGATCTTGCCAAGAAGATCCTGTCGGTTGCGGTCTACAACCATTACAAGCGGCTCGACACCAGCGTCAAGGAAGACGATGTCGAGCTCGCCAAGAGCAACATCCTGCTGATCGGGCCCACCGGCTCCGGCAAGACGCTGCTGGCGCAGACGCTGGCGCGCTTGCTCGACGTGCCCTTCGTGATCGCGGATGCAACGACGCTTACCGAAGCGGGCTACGTCGGCGAGGACGTCGAGAACATCATCCAGAAACTGTTGCAGAAGTGCGACTACGACATCGAGAAGGCGCAACGCGGCATTGTTTATATCGACGAAATCGACAAGATCTCGCGCAAGAGCGATAACCCGTCGATCACGCGCGACGTGTCGGGTGAAGGCGTCCAGCAAGCGCTGCTCAAGCTGGTCGAAGGCACGATCGCGTCGGTGCCGCCGCAGGGCGGGCGCAAGCATCCCAATCAGGAATTCGTGCAGGTCGACACGAC
>VBCL01000484.1 GCA_005888865.1 Betaproteobacteria bacterium
TAGTGCAGCTTGGCATGGAGCTCGCCGGCGGCACGCTCCACCTCGCGGCTCGAGTTGTCGCACAGCGTTTCCAGCGTGTCGTGGATGAAGTTCATGCACGCGTGCAGCGAACGCGGCATGTCATCGCGCAGGATCAGGAGCTCCGCGACCCGGCGCGGCGTGATCACGTCGCTGTAGATCTTGCGATAGGACTCGAATCCCGACACCGACCGCAGGAGGGCGCCCCACTGGTAATAATCGACCGCGCCGCCGACGTCGGCCGCGCTCGGCAGGAGCGTGTGATATTTGACGTCGAGGATGCGGGCGGTGTTGTCGGCGCGCTCGAGGTGAGTGCCCAAGCGGATGAAATGATAGGCCTCGTCACGGAGCATCGTGCCGAACGTCACGCCGCGGAAGAGATGGGAGCGCATCTTGACCCAGTCGAGGAACTCGGAAACCCCGCGTGTCTCGATCGTCGCGTAGTCGCAGTCGCGCATCTCGAGCCATGCCGAGTTCAGGTCCTCGTACATCTCGGAAGTGATCGCACCGCGCACCGAGCGCGCCGATTCGCGGGCGGCATGGAGGCAGCTGTATATCGACGACGGATTCGCGGTATCCAGAATCATCAGCCGGAGCACGTTCTCGGCGGCGAGATCGCCGTACTTGTCGTAATACATGGTTACGAGCCCCTGGGTCACGAGCGGCACCGACCATGGCTCCGCCCACGCGAGGCCGGGCTCGACCACCTCGTACGGCAGCAGCGACATCTTGTAAGTGACATCGAGCAGGCGCGCGGCGTTTTCGGCGCGCTCGATGTGGCGCGACATC
>VBCL01000486.1 GCA_005888865.1 Betaproteobacteria bacterium
CACGTCGACCGCGCGATCGCGCGGAAGAATCCGTTGACCACCGAGTTCCAGGAGCTGATCACGCGCTATGCCTGGGGCGAAGTATGGACGCGCCCCGGCCTGCCGCGACACACGCGAAGCCTGCTGACGATCGCGATGATGGTCGCGCTCAACCGGCCGGATGAGTTCAAGCTGCACGTGCGCGCCGCGTTCAACAATGGCGTCACCCGCGACGAGATCAAGGAAGTGCTGCTGCAGGCGGCGATCTACTGCGGTGTCCCGGCGGCGAACTCGTCGTTTCACATGGCCGAGGAAGTGTTCGCCGCGATGGACGCGAAGACCTAGGAAACCTCTGTTCAGGTCCGTTCGTGGTGAGCCCTTCGACAAGCTCAGGACAGGCTTCGACAAGCTCAGGGCGAACGGTAACGATGAATCGATAGTCATATTTGGAGGAGGGGTGACATGAAATTCGAAACCTGGGTGGGGAGACTGCTGGCGGGAGGAGCGCTGCTTGCAGTCGCAAGTGCGGCGCCGGCGCAGAACGTCGTGAAGCTCGGCATGGTCGGCGAGTTCTCCGGGCCGTTCGCGCAGTACGGTCAGCAGATCCTGGGCGGCATGAAAGCCTATATGAAGCTCAACGGCGACACGGTCGCCGGCAAGAAGATCGAGATCGTGCAGAAGGATACGACCGGTCCCTCACCCGACGTCGCCAAGCGCCTTGCGCAGGAGCTCGTCACGCGCGACAACGTCGACATCCTGGTCGGCTTCGGGCTCACGCCGAATGCATTGGCCGTGGCGCCCATCGCGACCGAAGCCAAGAAGGCGATGGTCATCATGAACGCGGCGACGTCGATCATCACCACCCGCTCGCCGTACATCGTGCGAGTGTCGATGACCCTGCCGCAGATCACGCAGCCGATGGCGATCTGGGCGGCGAAGAACGGCGTCAAGAAGGTCTACAGCGTTGTCGCCGATTATGGTCCGGGCCTCGATGCCGAGAAAGCGTTCACCGAGGCGTTCAAGAAGGCGGGCGGCGAAATGGTGGGCAGCATCCATACACCACTGCAGAACCCGGACTTCGGGCCGTTCATTCAGCGCGTGAAGGACGCCAAGCCCGAGGCGGTTTTCCTGTTCCTTCCGGCCGGCGAGCAGGGCATCGCTTTCATGAAGGGTTACGCCGAGCGTGGACTGGCGCAAGCCGGGATCAAGCTGATCGCGACCGGCGACATCACCGACGATGGTGTGCTCGAGGCGATGGGCGAACCGACGCTCGGGCTGATCACCAGCTTTCACTACTCCGCCGCCCACGATTCGCCCGAGAACACCGCATTCAAGAAGGCGTACGCCGAGGTCAACGGCGACAAGCTGCGCCCCAACTTCATGGCCGCCGCGGGCTACGACGGCATGGCGGCAATCTATGAAGCGCTGAAGAAGACCAATGGCTCGGCCGACGGAGAAAAGCTGGTCGCCGCGATGAAGGGGATGAAGCTCGCAAGCCCCAGAGGGCCGATCATGATCGACCCCGAAACGCGTGATGTCGTGCAGACCGTGTATATCCGCAAGGTCGAGAAGACCGGCGGCGGCCTGTATAACGTCGAATTCGACAAGTTTCCCGATCAGAAGGACCCAGGGAAACCCTAACCCTGCAGCCCCTCACCCCACCCTCTCCCCGCGTGCGGGGCGAGGGAGCCCGGTGCGCAAGCGACGGGCGGGTGAGGGGTGTGAGATTGAAAGCGGGCACCGAGCATGATCACGAGCTTCATCGGCGTGCTCTTCGACGGGCTGGCGTATGGCAGCCTGCTCTTCCTCATCAGCATCGGGCTGTCGGTGACGATGGGGATGATGAATTTCATCAACCTCGCCCACGGCGCCTTCGCGATGCTGGGCGGCTACGCCGCAGTGGTCGCGATGTCGCGGCTCGGGATTCCGTTCCTGCCGGCGCTCGGCGTCGCCTTCGTCCTGAGCGGTGCAGTCGGCGCGCTGCTCGAACGGGTTCTCTACCGCCGGCTGTATCGGGCGGCGCACCTGGACCAGGTGTTGTTCACCATCGGTCTAACATTGATGTCGATCGCCACCGCGACCTGGTTCTTCGGACCGGGGCAGCAACCGGTGCGATTGCCGCCGTTCCTGACCGGACAGGTCCACGTGCTCGGCCTCGACTTTGGCGCGTACCGGCTGTTTCTGATCGCGATGGTCGCCCTCGCCACACTGCTGCTGACCTACCTCGTCGAGCGCACGCGCTTCGGCGCGAAGATTCGCGCGTCGGTCGACAACCAGCAGGCCTCGGTGGGACTGGGCATCAATGTCGAGCGGGTGTTCAGCGTCACGTTCGCGCTCGGTTCCGCGCTGGCGGGGCTCGGCGGCGGGCTGGGCGTCGACGTGCTCGGCCTCGATCCGACCTTTCCGTTGAAGTACATGGTGTACTTCCTTCTCGTCGTTGCGGTCGGCGGCGCAGGCACGATCCGCGGGCCGCTGATCGCAGCGCTTCTGCTCGGCGTGGTAGATCGGCTCGTTCGTGATTTACGCGGCAATGGTGCTCCTGCTGCTGCTGTTCCCTTCGGGTCTGGTCGGGCGGCGGGCATGAGCGCCTTGCCGACACTTAGATGGACCAAGGCCGAGATCGCATTCTGGTTAGTGCCCGTCGCGGCATTCTTCCTCTTCCCGCACTACCTCACGTTGGGCAGCCAGGTCCTCATCGCGGGCCTTTTCGCGTTGTCGCTCGACCTGATCCTGGGTTACGCACGCATCATCTCGCTCGGTCACGCCGCGTTCTTCGGATTGGGCGCGTATACCGCGGGGCTTCTCGCACGACATGGCTACGGCGAGCCGCTGTCCGGCCTCGTCCTGGCGGCCGCGATCGCCGCGGCGGCGGGCTGGATCACGAGCTTCCTGATCGTGCGTGGGCAGGACCTCACGCGCCTGATGGTGACCCTCGGCATCGGCTTGATGCTCTACGAGACTGCGAACCAGGCCTCGTCGATCACCGGCGGCGTCGACGGGCTTTCCGGCGTCGAAATGAAGAAGATCTTCGGCATCTTCGCCTTCGGCCTCGATGGCAAGACCGCATATCGCATATCTCTACACCCTCGCCGTCCTGTTCCTCGTTTTCAACGTGGCGCGCCTGCTCGTGCGCTCCCCGTTCGGGTTGAGCCTGAAAGGTATCCGCGAAGGCGAGCGGCGGATGCCGGCGATCGGCGCCTCGGTCCGACGGAAGCTCGTCGCGGTGTACACGGTCGGCGCGGGAATCGCCGGCATCGCCGGCGCGCTGCTGGCGCAGACCACGCAGTTCGTCGGTATCGACGTCTTCGGTTTCCAGCGCTCAGCCGAGCTGATGATCATGCTCGTCCTCGGCGGTACCGGTTATTTGTACGGAGGCCTGCTGGGTGCTGCAGTCTTCATGCTGCTGCAGGACTATCTCGCCAATCTCAACCCGGTCTACTGGCAGTTCTGGCTCGGGATGCTGCTGCGCGGCGGGTTGATGGGCGGTCTCGTGACGCTTCGCGGCCGCTGGGGGCGGAAAAAATGAGCGCCGCAGGGCCGCCCCAAGGCGCGAATTGCTCCCCCGCTTTTGGGGGCAGCGCAGCGGCCGAATTGGCCAATGAGGCCGCAAGCGTGGGGGTTCAATGAGCGTAGCGCTTCGCACCCAATCGCTGTCGAAGGCGTTCGGCGCCTTCATGGCCAACAGCGATGTCAGCCTGTCGTTCGAGGCGGGCGCGCGGCACGCGCTGATCGGGCCCAACGGCGCGGGGAAGACAACGTTCATCAACCTGCTGACCGGATTCCTCGCGCCGACGTCGGGCGAAGTCTATCTCGGCGACGAGCGGATCACCGCGCTGCCGCAGCACGCACGCGTCAAGCGCGGAATGACGCGCACCTTCCAGATCAACACGCTGTTCCCGGGCCTGACGGCGCTGGAGTCGGTCGTGCTGGCATGCTGCGAGCGCGAGAGGCACGGCGGGGTGTGGTGGCGAACGGTGTCCGCCGAGCGCCTCGCGATCGACGAAGCGCGGCAGATCCTCGTCCAGTTGAAGCTCGAGGGCGACGCCGATGTGCCCACGAGGGCGCTACCGTACGGCAAGCAGCGGCTGCTCGAGATCGCGCTCGCGCTCGCGACGCGACCGACGGTGCTGCTGCTCGACGAGCCCGGCGCGGGCATTCCGGCGGCGGAGAGCGCGGAGCTTTTCAACGTGATCGCGCAGCTGCCGCGCGAGGTCACGATCGTGTTTATCGAGCATGACATGAAGCTCGTGTTCCGATTCGCCGAGCGCATCACCGTGCTCGTCGGCGGGTCGGTGCTGGTCGAGGGCCCGCCGGAGGAGATCGCGCGCGATGCACGCGTACGCGAAGTCTATCTCGGCGAAGCGCAGCATGGCTGAGCTGATCCGCGCCGAGGGGTTGACGGCGGGTTACGGCGACGCGGTGGTCCTGGATGACGTCTCGCTTGCGCTCGACGAGGGCGGCAGCCTCGCCGTGCTCGGTCGCAACGGCGTGGGCAAGACGACGCTCCTGCTCACACTGCTGGGTCTCACGCGGCTGAAGCGCGGCCGGATCGCCTTTCACAGTGACGACATCACGCGCCTCCCGACCTGGCGCAGAGCGCACGCCGGCCTGGGCTGGGTTCCGCAGGAGCGGCTCATGTTCGCTTCGCTCACGGTCGAGGAGCACCTCACCGTGGTCGAACGCCCGGGCGGGCCGTGGAACCTCCAGCGCGTCTACAAGCTCTTTCCGCGGCTCGAAGAGCGGCGGCGCAACTTCGGCAATCAGCTCTCCGGCGGCGAGCAACAGATGCTCGCGATCGCGCGCGCGCTCATGACCAATCCCAAGCTGCTGCTGCTCGACGAGCCGATGGAGGGGCTCGCCCCGATCATCGTGCAGGAGCTCGTCAAGGTGATCGGCCAGATCGTGCGCGCCGGCGAATTCGCGGTGATCGTGGTCGAGCAGCACGCCCGCCTTGCGCTGGGCCTGACTACGCAGGCGATCGTGCTCGATCGCGGCTGCGTCGTGCACCGCGCGGCGAGCGAAGCGTTGCTCGCCGATCCGGCGACGCTCGACCGGTTGGTGGCGGTGGCGTGAAGTGCTAGCGATCCCCGGACCACAGGGCGACGGTCGCGACAAAGCCCGCGGGTGCATTGACCATGTGCAACCGCCACCGTGACGGTTCATACGGCGTGGGACCCTGCACGAGCGCGATGGTGTCCGTGAGGGCCACATCGAGCTCTCGGAACGGCGCCGAGAGTCCGTCGCCGGTTGCCTTGCTCATCGCTTCCTTGCACGTCCAGTAACGCAGGAACCGGGCCCGGCGCTCGGATTCGCCGAGCGGCGCGAGCGTCGCCTGCTCGGCGGCGGTGAGGAATTTGTGCGCGAGTCCATCGGCGCGAAC
>VBCL01000487.1 GCA_005888865.1 Betaproteobacteria bacterium
GCGATGATTTCGCCGCGATGCTCGACGAGTCCTTCGCAGGTGGCAACCTGCAGGAAAGCTCAGTCATCAAGGGCAAGGTTGTTGCAATCGAAAAGGACATGGCCGTCATCGACGTCGGCCTGAAGACCGAGGGCCGCGTTGCCCTGCGCGAATTTTCCGGCCCCGGCCGTGACAGCGAGCTCAAGGTCGGCGACGAGGTGGAAGTGTTCCTCGATCGCATCGAGAACGCCCTCGGCGAAGCCGTGCTGTCGCGCGACAAGGCGCGCCGCGAAGAGAGCTGGGGCAAGCTCGAGAAGGCGTTCCAGAACAACGAGAAGGTCAACGGCGTCATCTTCAACCAGGTCAAGGGCGGCTTCACCGTCGACCTCGACGGTGCCGTGGCCTTCCTGCCGCGTTCGCAGGTCGACATCCGTCCGATCCGCGACGTTGCGCCGCTGATGAACAACTCGCAGCCGTTCCAGATCCTCAAGATGGACCGCCGCCGCGGCAACATCGTCGTGTCCCGCCGCACGGTTCTCGAAGAGACCCGCGCCGAGCAGCGTCAGGAGCTGGTGCAGAACCTCGAAGAGGGTCAGGTCATCGACGGCGTGGTCAAGAACATCACCGATTACGGTGCGTTCGTTGATCTCGGCGGTATCGACGGTCTGCTGCACGTCACCGATATCGCGTGGCGCCGCGTCAACCATCCGACCGAGGTGCTCTCGATCGGCCAGACCGTGAAGGTCAAGATCATCAAGATCAACCACGAGACGCACCGCATCTCGCTGGGCATGAAGCAGCTGTTGGACGATCCGTGGCAGGGCATCGAAGCCAAGTACCCGCTGGGTGCCCGCTTCACCGGCCGCGTCACCAACATCACCGACTACGGCGCGTTCGTCGAGCTCGAGCCGGGCATCGAAGGCCTGATCCACGTCTCCGAGATGTCGTGGACCAAGAAGAACATGCACCCCGGCAAGATCGTTTCGACCTCGCAGGAAGTCGAAGTGCAGGTGCTGGAAGTCGATTCCGTCAAGCGCCGCATCTCGCTCGGCCTCAAGCAGACCATGCGCAACCCGTGGGAGGTCTTCGTCGAAGGTCACCCGACCGGTTCGACGGTCGAGGGCGAGGTCAAGAACAAGACCGAGTTCGGTCTGTTCCTGGGCCTCGAGGGCGACGTCGACGGCATGGTCCATCTCTCCGACCTCGACTGGAAGCTTCCGGGCGAGCAGGTGATCGACAACTACAAGAAGGGCGACATGGTGAAGGCCGTGGTGCTCGATGTGGATGTCGAGAAGGAGCGTATCTCGCTCGGCATCAAGCAGCTCGAAGGCGATCCCTTCGCCGAGCCGGGCGATGTCAAG
>VBCL01000488.1 GCA_005888865.1 Betaproteobacteria bacterium
TTTATTCACAGGGCACCGTGATACTCCCGCATTATCGTGATACTCCCCATTATCGTGATACTCCCCATTATTGTGATACTCCCCCATTATCGTGATACTCCCCATTATCGTGATATGAGCTGGACCCCGAAAACGAGACAGTTGGTTAAGGTGGAGCGCTGCCCCTAGGAAGCGCCGATGGCGCGGGAGCAGGACATGAAGCAGACACGCAAGAAGCACGGGGCGGCGTTCAAGGCGAAGGTGGCGCTGGCGGCGATCAAAGGCGACCGGACTGTCGCCGAGCTGGCGAGCGCATACGGGGTTCACCCGAACCAGATCTACGCCTGGAAGAAGCAGCTGCTGGACGGCCCAAAACCGAACGGCAGCTTTCGGCCGATATCGTTGAAAAACTCGGGTTTGAAGTAGTCGCGGTTGGCAGGGGTCAGCGGTCCGGAGAACGCGAAGTAGAGCGTCGCCTCAGGTTGCTGAGATCGGCGCTGGCACCGGGATCAGCATGGCGAGCTTGCGGAGGTTTTGGGCGGTGGCGGCGAGGTGGAACTCGTCGCGGGCACCGTTCGGTCCTCGCAATCGCAGCCGATCGAGTTTCAGGATGCGTTTGAGGTGGGCGAACAGCATCTCGACCTTTTTTCGTTCACGCCTGGAGGTGACATAGTCGTCGGGTGGCCGCGATGTCGCGCGCCATGTCGCGGGCGCCTTCGTGGATGGAGCGCGGGATTTTTCGGGCGGGTGCGTTCGGACAGCACTGCGGCTTCAGTGAACAGCATTCGCAATCCCGCTTGCTGGCGCGATAGCGCATCATGCCGTTCTCATCGACGAGAGGGCGCGGCATTCGATAGATTTTTTGGCGTTGCCTGAGTTTTTTCCCGGCAGGGCAGATATAGCAGTCGCGTTCGCGGTCATAGACGAAGTCGTCACGCGAGAAGGTACCGTCGGTACGCTGGGATTTGTCGAATACCGGAATGTGCGGCTCGATACCGCGCTCATGCACTAGCCAGGCGAGGTTCTCAGCCGAACCATAGCCGGCATCGGCCGCCCGCCGCCCGGGCCAAAGGCCGAAGCGCTCCTGCGTGCGATCGATCATCCGGCGCTGCGCCGTTACCTCGGCTTGACGGACGGCAGTGGTCGCTTCGACATCGATAATAACTGCGCACTTCAGGTCGATCAGGTAGTTGGTGCAGTAGGCGAAGAAGGCCAGCCCGCCATTCGCACCGGTCCAACGCGAGGCCGGGTCGGCGTCCGAGATGAACTTCGGCACAACCGGGGTTGCGGCACCGAACGCGGCATCGTCGAGCACGGCCAGATACTCTCGCACGGCATGGCTTGCCGTCTCCGGCGTCAACCACTCGCTGCCTGGCACGCTGCGTTGCCGGTTGGCATCGGCCTTAATCATGCTGGCATCAACCGCGAAGCCCTCGCCGCCCACCAATCCTTCGGCCAGGCAGCGCCGCACAGTCATCTCGAACACCTTGCGCAGCAGATCGCTATCGCGGAAACGGCCGTGCCGGTTCTTCGAGAAGGTCGAATGGTCCGGCACCGCGCCGTCCAGCCCGAGCCGGCAAAACCAGCGGTAGGCCAAGTTCAGGTGAACTTCCTCGCACAGCCGCCGCTCCGAGCGGATGCCAAGGCAGTAGCCGACGATTAGCATCCGGATCATCAGCTCCGGGTCGATCGAAGGCCGGCCCGTCTCGCTGTAGAACGGGCGGAGGTGGTCACGGATGCCGGATAGGTCGACGAACCGGTCGACCGAGCGCACCAGATGGTCCACCGGCACGTGCCGCTCGAGCGAAAACTCGTAAAACAAGGCGTCCTGCGCGACTCGCCGTTCCCCCATCATCGGACTTCACCCCCGGCCCCAACGACCAGAGTGAATCAGCGACCGCAAACCAACGCAATCCCTAGTTTTTCAACACAATCCGCCGTAAGCAGACCTCGCGGCCAAGCACTATTTAACCGTTGACTTCCGCTGATCCGAGTCGCCCGCCTTTACCGCGGTACGCTCGATCGCTGTGAACAACTCGCACTCACCATGACCATCAGCCATTGACTTTGGTGGCTGCCCAAATGTAGGGATCCGACGCGTCCGAACGTTCGCGCAAGACGATGATACAGACAGCTCTTTGGAGGCGAGCGATCCATGCACGTTACACGGTCGATTACGCGCCCCGTAACTCAAGATAGC
>VBCL01000489.1 GCA_005888865.1 Betaproteobacteria bacterium
ACGCGCTGAAGGAGCGCGGTGGGCGGTTGCTTGCTGCGAGCCGGATGCCGCTCGCCGCGCTGCCTCTGCGCGAAGACCTGCGGACGCGCCTGGGCTGGGGCCTGGTCTACGAGGCGCTTCCGCTCGCGGACGACGAAAAGCCTGCCGCGCTGGCGATTTATGCCCGGCAGCGAGGGTTCGACCTTTCGGCCGAGGTGATCGATTATCTGTTGCGGCACGGACGACGGGACATGGCGTCTCTGCTCGGCGCGGTCGCTGCGCTGGATCGGCTTTCGCTCGCTGCCAAGCGGCCGATCACGGTGCCGCTACTCCGGGAGTGGCTGCAGGCCACGCTCCAATGGGAAACTCGGGAAAAGAGCCCTCCCGTGAAACTCTGACCCTCGCGGGTGCGCGCGCCGAAATAGTGCGGGCCCCTGCGACACGGCTACGGCCGATGCAGCGACTGCAAGCCACTGTTTTACAAGATGAAACGTCCCGGTGGCGGCGCAGCGCCCCGACTTCTCGAGCGGGATTTCCCCACGACCGGCCGGCGCGCTCGCAAGTTGTCAACCCGGGGCTGGTTGGGACGTTAATGCGCCTTGACACGATAAAGGTGTCATTTTTTGAATTCATCAAACCGAGGACAGGAAAATGAATAAATTGATGTCGGCGCTGCTTGCAAGCGCTTTCGCTGTGTCGATCACCGCCGCGGCGCAAAACCCCGCGCCGGCACCGGCCCCTGCGCCCGCTCCGGCAGCCAAGGAACCGGCCAAGACCGACGCCAAGGACAGCATGAAGTCCGACGCGACCAAATCGACCGGCAAGGCGACGAAGTCGAAGAAGAAGTCGAAGAAGAAGGCGACCAAGGACAGCAGCATGTCGAAGGACAGCAGCATGTCGAAGGACAGCATGTCCAAGGACAGTATGTCCAAGGATAAGGCGACCACCCCGAAATAAGGCTCGTTGCTCAGGCGCAACAGCTCGGCGCCGGAGGGTGGCTCCGGGCTGTTGCTTCCGGTCACAAGCTCCAATAAAATCTACAGGTTCAAGCTTTCCCCGACCTGTGTGTTGATATGCCGGCGGGCACGACTGACTAAAACTATTTTTCTCTGAGGATAAACCCGATGAACAAGCTACTCATCGCACTGATTGCCGGCGCTTTCGCGCTTGGTTCGGTCGCCGCCATGGCGGATGACAAGACGCCTGCTGCGCCTGTCGACCAGGCAAAGCTGAAGGCTGAACGCGACGCTGCCAAGGCCAAGGCTGCAGCGATGACGCCGGAAGAAAAGGCTGCAGCGAAGAAGGCGAAGCGCGAGGCACGGCAGAAAGAGCTGGGCACGAGCTCAGCGAGCCAGCAGGAAGGCGGCGCGTCGCCGCAGGCGGAGGCAGCCGCGGGCAAGAAGGCAGCCGCCGAATCCAAGGCGCAGCCCAAGGCCCTGCCCGACAAAGCATCGAAGCAGAAGGCCCTGTCGGAGACGGAGAAGAAGGCCGGCGCGGGTCAGTAAGGCTTCGGCGATTCGATCCGGAGGGCAGGCGGCGAAGCTGCCTGCCCTTTTGCTTTTTCCTGCGACCACAAAAACGCGGGTCTGACCGTCACTCAAAGGGGGACTGATGAACAAGCTATTGATCGCACTCACGGTCGGCGTCTTCGCGCTCGGTTCGATCGCGGCGTTTGCGGACGACAAGACGCCCGCGGCACCGGTCGATCAAGCCAAGCTCAAGGCTGACAGGGACGCCGCCAAGGAGGCCGCAGCCAAGATGACGCCGGAGGAGAAGGCCGCTGCCAAGAAGGCGAAGCGCGCGGCGAGGCAAAAGGAAGAAACGCAGATC
>VBCL01000490.1 GCA_005888865.1 Betaproteobacteria bacterium
CCGGTGTGCGCGTGGTGCCGCGCAGGGTGTCGATCTCGGTCCAGGTGTGCGGGCGTCCGAGCGCCTCGAGCGTCATGCGTACCTTGTGACAGTTGCCCGACGACGACATGCCATAGACGCGAAGCATGAGATTTCTCCTTCAACCGATGCAGGCGGCCCGCTCGAGCCGTTGCCGAAGCGTTGCCCGAGACGTATCCTACAAGCATTCGATCGCGACGTGCTCGATGCGAATGCATGTATGGCAGGCGCGCGCCGCATACCGGAGAGGAGAACGACGATGCCCCAACGTTCCATCCGCAAGCTCATTGCCGGTCAGGAAATTCTCACCGCTCCCGGCAACAGCACGATCGCCGTGGTGGCAGGGCAGATGAAGAAGTCGATGGTGGGCTCCGTCATGGTGATCGACGACGATGGCCGTCTTACAGGGATCTTCACCGAACGCGATGCGCTCTTCCGGGTACTCGCCGAGGGCCGCGATCCGAGAACCACGCGGCTCGCCGAGGTCATGACGGCGCACCCGAAGACGATCTCGCCCGACCGGCCGTTCGAGCACGCGCTGCTCATGATGTACGACGGCGGTTTTCGCCACGTGCCGGTGGTCGAGAACGGCAAGCCGATCGGCATGGTCTCGGCGCGCGATGCGCTCGGACCCGAGCTGCAGGAATTCGAATCCGAGATGCAGCGTCGCACGCGGATCGGGGAGATCCTCGGCTGAGGATAGTGGTACGGGTCCGGGGCGGCAGCGGTCCGGTATCAACCGAACAGCACGATGAAAATCCTCGGCGTGGGTTTGAGCCGAACCGGAACGATGTCGCTGACGCTCGCGCTGCGCCGTCTCGGCCTGAAGGCCATGCATTACGACCGGGTGAGACTCAACGACATTCTCGACGGCTCCAATCCCGATCCGGATTTCCATCGCTACGACGACGTCGACGCGGTCACCGACATTCCCAGTGCCTATTTCTATCGGGAGTTGCTGGAGGCCTATCCGGAAAGCCGGGCGATCCTGACCGTTCGCGACGTCGATGGCTGGTGGACCAGCGTCTCGCGCCACGTCAACGTGCATTTCCCGTACAAGCCCCCGAAGATGTTTGGCTACGACAGCCGCCGACGAACGCTGGATTCGTCTCCGCTCACCGATCCGGGTGCTGATAACCACTTCAAGATGCTTCTGCTCAACTGCGTGTACGGCTCAACCGTCGCACTCGAATACCTGTACAAGAAGAAGTATCTCGACCACAACGAATGCGTGCTGCGCGATGTGGCGGCGGAGCGGCTGCTGGTCATGGATATCACCGCGGGTGACGGCTGGGAGAAGCTGTGCGGCTTTCTGGGACTGCCGGTTCCCGATGCACCGTTCCCGCACGAGCACCCGGGCGTGCAGCCCGTCCAGCAGACGGCCTGACCAGGAAAGGCGAACAGCTCGAAGTCAGGTCTGATCGAGGAGCACGCCGGCGGCGACCTTCCTGCCCTCCGCGGCGAGGATGTTGAAGGTGCGGCAGACTGCGGCCGTGTCCATCACTTCGAGTCCGATACCGGCGTCGGTCAGCGCCCGCGTGAGCCGCGGATGCGGGAAACGCAAGCGGGCGCCGGTCCCGAGCAGGGCCACTTCGGGCTCGAGCGCCGCAAGCGCAGCGAAGTCCTCTTCGGTCAGGGTGTCGAAGCCTCCTGCTGCCCATCCGGTGACGAGGCGTTCGGAGGTGACCAGGAGGTTGTCGCGATATTCGACCGAGCCGAGGCGAACGAAGCCCGCGCCATGGCCGGTGAAGACGTTGCCCTCAGCCGTGCTCAGATGGAATTTCATTTTGATGCATTGCGGCAACGGCCTGGATTCGCTACGATTATAGCTTCAACCCCCTGCGGCGTCGCTCGGACGGTTCCGGGCGCTTACGTACGCAGAAGGATCTCGCATGGCTTCCCCGATCGGGTCCGAGTTCGCGCGCATCCAGCGCCTCCCGCCGTACGTCTTCAACATCACCTCCGAGCTCAAGATGGCCGCCCGCCGCCGCGGGGAGGACATCATCGACTTCGGAATGGGCAACCCCGACGGCCCCACGCCCAGGCACGTCGTCGACAAGCTCGTCGAAACCGTGCAGCGGCATCGCGTCACGAAACACCGTCTTCGCGGAACATCTGTTTGATCCCCCGTATGGCCTGTCGCGTTCGCGGTTCGTTCTCGATCATGGCGAAACGCACATGCTGATCACCGAACTCGCCGAAGCCGATGCCTTGCGCACCTGGCGCTCGCTACGCTCGGTCGCGGCGACACGGTGCTGGTGCCCAACCCGAGCTACCCGATCCACATCTATGGGCCGGTGATTGCCGGCGCCGACATCCGTCACGTGCCGTTGACCCCGGACGTCGACTTTTTCGCCGAGCTCGAGCAGACGATCAAGCTCTCCTTCCCCAAGCCGCGGATGCTCATCATCAATTTCCCGGCCAACCCGACCGCTCAATGCGTGGAGCTGCCGTTCTTCGAGAAGATCATCGCGCTCGCCCGCGAGCACGAGATCTATGTCGTGCACGATCTGGCCTATGCGGACATCTGCTTCGATGGCTGGAAAGCGCCGTCGATCATGCAGGTGCCCGGCGCCCGCGACGTCGCCGTCGAGTTCTTCTCGATGTCCAAGAGCTACAACATGGCCGGCTGGCGCATTGGCTTTATGGTCGGCAACAAGGGACTCGTCCACGCGCTGTCGCGGATCAAGGGCTATCACGACTACGGGACGTTCACCCCGATCCAGGTCGCCTCGATCGCCGCTCTCGAAGGGCCGCAGGATTGCGTCGCGGAGATCGCGATGAAATACCAGAAGCGGCGCGATGTCCTGGTCAAGGGCTTGCACGAGGCGGGATGGAAAGTCGAGAGTCCCAAGGCCTCGATGTACGTCTGGGCCGAGATTCCCGAGCATTACCGAAAGCTCGGATCGCTGGAATTCACCAAGAAGCTCATCGCCCAGGCGAAGGTATCGGTCTCCCCCGGCATCGGCTTCGGCGAGTTCGGTGATCAGCATGTGCGTTTCGCCATGATCGAGAACGAACCGCGAACGCGACAGGCCATACGGGGGATCAAACAGATGTTCCGCGAAGACGGTGTTTCGTGACGCGATGCC
>VBCL01000491.1 GCA_005888865.1 Betaproteobacteria bacterium
GACGGCAAGGGCCTGGAAAACGAGCTCGAGCTCGTCGAGGGCATGCAGTTCGACCGCGGCTACATCTCGCCGTATTTCATCAACAATCCCGACAAGCAGGTCGCGATACTTGAAGACGCGTACATCCTGCTGCACGACAAGAAGATCTCGAATATCCGGGACCTCCTGCCGCTGCTCGAGCAGGTCGCAAAATCGGGCAAACCGCTATTGATCATCGCCGAAGACGTCGACGGCGAGGCACTGGCGACGCTCGTGGTCAACAATATCCGCGGCATCCTGAAAACGACCGCCGTCAAGGCGCCAGGCTTCGGTGACCGCCGCAAGGCGATGCTCGAGGACATCGCAATCCTGACCGGCGGCACCGTGATCGCCGAGGAGCTGGGCCTCAAGCTGGAGAACGCCACGTTGAAAGATCTCGGCCGCGCGAAGAAGATCGAGGTTGCGAAGGAAGATACGACGCTTATCGACGGCGCGGGCGAAAAGTCGGCGATCGAGGCGCGGGTCAAGAACATCCGCGTGCAGATCGACGAAGCGACTTCGGATTACGACAAGGAGAAGCTGCAGGAACGGGTGGCGAAGCTCGCCGGCGGCGTCGCGGTGATCAAGGTCGGCGCGGCTACCGAGGTCGAGATGAAGGAAAAGAAGGCCCGTGTCGAGGACGCGCTCCATGCGACCCGTGCTGCGGTGGAGGAAGGCATTGTCGCTGGTGGCGGCGTCGCGTATCTGCGCGCTCGCGCCAACCTCAAGGGTCTGAAGGGTGACAACGCCGATCAGGAAGCAGGCATCAAGATCGTGCTGCGCGCCCTTGAAGAACCGTTGCGTCAGATCGTGAACAATTCCGGAGACGAGCCCTCGGTCGTCGTCAACAGGATCGCCGAGAAGAATGGGAACTTCGGCTTCAATGCCCAAACCGGGGAATATGGAGACCTCGTCCAGATGGGCGTCGTCGATCCGACCAAGGTAGCGCGGTTCGCCTTGCAGAATGCTTCATCGGTCGCGAGCCTGATGCTCACCACGGAGGCGATGATCGCCGAGCTGCCGAAGGACGAGAAGCCGATGGGTGGCGGCGGCGGAATGGGCGGCATGGGCGGCATGGGTGACATGGATATGTGACGCGAAAGCGGACATCCGACCCAGGAAAAAGCCCCGCCAAAGCGGGGCTTTTTTTGCTCTCGAGACCCCGGGCGCGCTAAGGCAACGTGGTGCGCAGCATTAGGCCGAAGTACGTGATGCCGTTGTTGGGCTCCTTGATGCCTGCGTTAGAGATATGGTGAATGAACGCACCGAGCTCGTAACGCTGGCGCTCGCCGAAGGCAACACCCATTCCGGCGACGTCGCCGAACTGGAACGTGGTGCTGAAATTGCGCTCGGTGTTGATGCGCGTGGCCGACAACAGGTGTGCGCCGATGCCGATCTCGGCGAACGGGCGCACGGTGCCGATCTGTGGCGCGGTCCAGCGCAGCATCGGTATCAGGCTCACATCCCATAGCGAGTTACGCTCCGCCGGATGTTCGCGGCCACGCCAGTAGGCCACCTGCGCCACGAGCCGCGTATCGAATCCGTATTGCTTGAGCGCGGGGCAGGAGCAGAGCGAGTCCCAGTGGATCGCGGCGCCGTAAACGGTCACATTGTTGCCGTCGCCGATAGTGAGCCCTGCGCCATTCGGAGCGAATGAAATTTCGGCGCGGGCGAGCGGCGAGAGGGTGGCGCATGCGATCACCAACGCACCCGCCCCGATCCAGCGGGTTATGAAGGGCGCATGCGCGGCGCGGTGGCTTCGGATTTTCATTGTAGGGACGCGCGGATTCTATGCAACTGGCAGCGCGTTCGCAAGTCGCTGGCGCGAGGACCGCGGAATGAGCTAGTGACGATGAGCGCGTCGCTCCGCGTCGAGCGGTGATTCGGTTCTGACTTCGGCGTCGACGGTGATTTCCTCGCGGCCGCCGCCTGTCGTTTCGATTTGCAGCGTGAGAGGCACGCGCTGCCCGAGTTTCAGTACATGTGCGAGGCCGGTCAGGACGATACGGTCAGCTCCGGGTCGAAGAACGACCGCAGCACCTGCCGGTAGCGCGAGGCTAGCGTGCGCAGGAGTATGAGTGTTGGGGCCGCGCAACGACACCTGCGCCGCGATCGACGAGCGGACGCCGATCAGAGTCGCGCCTTCGGTGCTGGTGAGGACCATGTAAGCTTCGGTGTTGCGCGTGCCCGGCTTGACCCACGGCTGATTGACGATGAACAGCGCATGCGCGTCCAATGCGGCGTCGGCGAGGAAGGCGAACGCGACGACGCTCGCGAGACATCCTATCCCGAGCCGCCTCTGCAACCGCCGCGTCGAAGAGAGCTCGCCGCTCATGCTCGAATTATAGTCGCGTGACTTGCGGAAGCGTCGCCCACGTGCTTGAAAATGCATTAGACTACGCGGGGGCCAGTCAG
>VBCL01000492.1 GCA_005888865.1 Betaproteobacteria bacterium
AAATCCGTTGCGCACGTTGAGAGAACCGTTGAAGCATCATGACCGAAGCCGACTTCCGCGCGCTGGCCGCGCAAGGCTATAACCGCATCCCGTTCGTCCTCGAGTCGTTCGCCGATCTCGATACCCCGCTTTCGCTCTACGTCAAGCTCGCGAACCGCCCGTTCTCGTTCCTGCTCGAATCGGTTGTCGGCGGCGAGCGCTTCGGTCGCTATTCGTTCATCGGCCTGCCGGCAACGACGCGCATCCGCGCGCGGGGTCGCAACATCGAAGTCGATGACGGTGCCGTGATCGCCGAGCGTCATACGGGCGACCCGCTCGATTTCATTGCCGAGTTTCAGCGCCGCTATCGCGCCGCACCCGTGCCGGGACTACCGCGCTTCTGCGGCGGCCTCGCCGGCTACTTCGCCTACGACACGGTGCGACACATCGAGTCGCGCCTTGCAACGTCAGCGCCTCCGGCGCGCGGCGAGCTCGCCGAGGTCCCCGAGATCCTGCTGCTCTTGACCGAAGAGCTCGCGGTCGTCGATAACCTCGCCGGAAAGATCTCGCTCATCGTCTACGCCGACCCCGAGACGCCGCACGCCTATCGCAACGCCTTGGACCGGCTGGAGAGTCTGCGGCGGGCACTTCGGGTGCCGGTCGACATTCCCTTCCAGACAGCGACCACGACCAGCGGGGCGGTCAGCGAATTCGGCGAGGAAGCGTTCGAGGCGGCGGTGGCACGGGCTCGAGAGTACATCGCCGCCGGCGACATCATGCAGGTGGTCCTCTCCCAGCGCATGGCGATGCCCTTCGCGGCGTCGCCGCTGTCGCTCTATCGGGCGCTGCGCTCGCTCAATCCGTCGCCGTACATGTTCTATTACGATTTCGGAGACCTGCACGTCGTCGGTGCCTCGCCGGAAATCCTCGTGCGCAAGGAGGGCGATACGGTCACGCTGCGGCCGATCGCAGGCACGCGCGCCCGCGGCGCGACGCGCGATGCAGATGACGCACTGGCAGCCGAGATGCTCGCCGACCCGAAGGAAATTGCCGAGCACGTCATGCTGCTCGACCTCGGGCGAAACGACGTCGGCCGCGTGGCATCGATCGGAACGGTTCAGGTCACCGAGCAGATGGCGGTCGAGCGCTACTCGCACGTGATGCACATGGTTTCCAATGTCGAGGGCAGGTTGCGGCCGGGCCTCACCGCGCTCGACGTGCTGCGTGCCTCGTTCCCCGCCGGTACGGTGAGCGGAGCGCCGAAAGTGCGCGCGATGGAGATCATCGACGAGCTCGAGCCGTCGCGGCGCGGGATCTATGCCGGCGCGGTCGGATACATTTCCTTTCAGGGCGACATGGACGTGGCGATCGCCATCCGCACGGCAGTACTCAGGCGCGGCATGCTCTACGCGCAGGTCGGCGCGGGCATCGTGCACGACTCGGTGCCCGAGAACGAATGGCGCGAGACGCTTTCCAAGGCGCGGGCAGTCCTTCGCGCGGCGGAGATGGCGCAGGCAGGGCTCGATGACGAAGGTTAGGCGGCGCTCATGATCCTGATGATCGACAACTACGACAGCTTCACCTACAACCTCGTGCAATACCTGGGAGAGCTGGGCGCGGACGTACAGGTGTATCGCAACGATGCGCTCACGCTGGAGCAGATCGCAGCCTGGAAGCCCGAGCGGATCGTCATCTCCCCCGGGCCGTGCACGCCCTCGGAGGCCGGGATCTGCGTGCCGCTCGTCAAGCGCTTCGCCAGTGAGATTCCGATCCTCGGCGTTTGCCTCGGCCATCAGGCGATCGGACAGGCGTTCGGCGGCAGGATCGTTCGCGCGGCGCGGGTCATGCACGGCAAGCTCTCGCAGGTGACGCACCGCGGAGACGGGGTCTTCCATGGTCTGCAGAGTCCCCTGACCGCGACGCGCTATCATTCAATGGTGATCGAGCGCGCGCGCGTTCCTTCCTGCCTCGAAGTCACGGCAGAGAGCGATGACGGCGAGATCATGGGCGTGCGGCATCGCGAGCTCACTGTTGAGGGCGTCCAGTTCCATCCCGAGGCCATCCTGACCCAGCAGGGCCACGAGCTCCTCGCGAATTTTCTCAGATCCCATTAGAGCCGAGACGATCATGCCGATCACCATGCAGGAAGCGCTGCAACGCGCCATCGAGCACCGCGAGATCTTCCACGACGAGATGCTGGCGATCATGCGCAAGATCATGAGCGGCGAGGCGACGCCGGTGATGATTGCCGCGCTGACGGTCGGCCTGCGTGTCAAGAAGGAAACGGTGGGCGAGATCACGGCGGCGGCGCAGGTCATGCGCGAATTCGCGACCAAGGTCGAGGTGCCCGATCGCGAAACGCTCCTCGACGTGGT
>VBCL01000485.1 GCA_005888865.1 Betaproteobacteria bacterium
GAGAATCTCGCCGTCTACACGAATCGGCCGCGGCTATTCGCGAGGCTATGGGCGATCCCGGGCGTCAGGCGGCACCAGACCGGCGACACCGAGATATGCGCCGTCTTTCCGGCTGAAGCGCTCAGGCAGGTCGCCGCCGTCATCAAGGCCCGGCGGCGCCGGACGCTCTCACCCGAGGAAGCTCACAGGCTGGGCGCGGACACGGCGTACAGGTCGACTTCCGGCGGCTAGGAGCGACGAACGATGGCTACCGAGGGCAACGGGGGTGGGGCGCTGCCGACGTTCCTCACGGCGCGCCAGGTCGCTGACATGCTCCAGGTAGACGAACGGACGATCCTTCGCTGGGCGCAGCACGACGCCTCGATGCCAGCGACGCGTTTCGGTCGCGTCGTGCGGTTCGAACGCGAGCCACTGCTGCGGTGGCTTGCCCGCAAGCAGCCACGGTCAGCGCGTGTGTTGGCTGGGGCTCCGAGGCAAGGCACGTGGAGTGCCGCATAGCCGACTCTCTGCTGCCGTTCTCTCGTCCACGTATGGGCGAGCCGCTCCCGCCTATCGCAACCAATATTCTTTTATGCGAGGATCGGACATCGTCCCGAATGGCGGGATGCGCGGTTCACCGTCGGCAAGGGGGCAAGGAGGAGGATGACGGAAATGGCGAAGGTCAGTCAGCGACTCTGGAAAATTCCCGGCCAACGCGCGAAGCGCAAAGCCTGGGGCTTTACCGTCCAGGTGGACGGTAAGCAGAAGCGCATCTACAAGGCGGAGTGGACGAGAGACGACGCGCAGAAGGCGCTCGCCGTGCTGCTCCTCCACGTCGAACAGCTCCCCAAGACGAGGTCGACCCTGACGCTCACAGATGCCGGTGAGCGATACCTCGCGGCGAAGACCCGCAAGCGGTCGCTCGCAGAGGACCGGCGGATTCTCGAACACCTGAAGTCGGCCTTCGGCGCGAACATGCCATTGGTTGACATCACGGCGGCCCGGATCAGTGAGTACAAGGCCCGGCGGCTGGCCGCCGCCTCCGTCCGACGCAAGGACGCCGATGGTAACGGCACGCCGCTGTCGGCGGCCTCGATCAATCGCCCGCTGGCCGTTCTGCGGCACCTGCTCCGCCTCGCGCACGAGGAGTGGGAGCTGCTGCCGGCAGTGCCGAAAATTAAGCTGGAGAAAGAGCCCCAGGGCCGGATCCGCT
>VBCL01000009.1 GCA_005888865.1 Betaproteobacteria bacterium
TTGCCCGACGCCATGTCGCGCTCACCCTGCAGAACGTGGATCGTCACCGCGCCCTGGTTATCGTCCGCGGTCGAGAACACCTGCTGGGCCTTGGTCGGAATCGTCGTGTTTTTCTGGATCAGCTTGGTCATCACACCGCCCAGCGTCTCGATCCCGAGCGACAGTGGCGTCACGTCGAGCAGCAGCACATCCTTGACGTCGCCTCTGAGGACGCCGCCCTGGATCGCCGCGCCGACCGCGACCGCTTCGTCGGGGTTCACGTCCTTGCGTGGCTCCTTGCCGAAGAATTCCTTGACCTTCTCCTGTACCTTGGGCATGCGCGTCATGCCGCCGACCAGGATGACGTCGCCGATCTCCGAGAGCTTCACCCCCGCGTCCTTGATCGCGATGCGGCAGGGCTCGATCGTCTTCTCGATGAGGTCCTCCACCAGCGACTCGAACTTGGCGCGTGTGATCTTCATCGACAGGTGCTTCGGCCCGGATTGATCGGCCGTGATGTACGGAAGATTGATCTCCGTTTGCTGCGAGCTCGAAAGCTCGATCTTCGCCTTCTCGGCGGATTCCTTGAGGCGCTGCAACGCGAGCACGTCGTTCTTGAGATCGACGCCCTGGTCCTTCTTGAACTCGGTGACGATGTAGTCGATCACCCGCTGGTCGAAGTCCTCGCCGCCGAGGAAGGTGTCGCCGTTGGTGGAGAGCACTTCGAACTGATGTTCCTTCTCGACTTCGGCGATTTCGATGATCGAGATGTCGAACGTGCCGCCACCCAGGTCGTAGACCGCGATCTTGCGGTCGCCTTCCTTCTTGTCGAGACCGAACGCGAGCGCGGCCGCCGTCGGCTCGTTGATGATCCGCTTGACGTCGAGTCCGGCGATCTTGCCGGCGTCCTTGGTCGCCTGCCGCTGCGAGTCGTTGAAGTACGCAGGGACCGTGATCACGGCCTCGGTGACTTCCTCGCCGAGATAGTCTTCCGCCGTCTTCTTCATCTTGCGCAGGATTTCGGCCGAGACCTGCTGCGGCGCGACCTTCTTGCCGCGGACCTCGACCCACGCGTCGCCGTTGTCGGCCTTGATGATCCTGTAGGGCATCAGGCCGATGTCCTTTTGTACTTCCTTTTCCTCGAAGCGGCGGCCGATCAGCCGCTTGACCGCGAAGATCGTATTCTTCGCATTGGTGACCGCTTGCCGCTTCGCGGGCGCGCCGACCAGGATCTCGCCGTCATCCTGATAGGCAACGATCGACGGCGTGGTGCGGGCACCCTCCGAGTTCTCGATGACCTTGGGCTGGCCGCCTTCCATGATGGCCACACAGCTGTTGGTCGTCCCGAGGTCGATACCGATAATTTTGGCCATTTCGTTTCCTTCCGTTCCTTCGATCTTCAGCTATGCCGTAGATGGGGTTTTCGCGACCGGGTTCAAGCCAATGGGACGCCTTTATCGACCCGCTCCGCCGGGCGACGCAGGGGGCGCTTCCGCGGCCTTCGCGACCGCGACCAACGCGGGCCGAAGCACCCGATCGTTCAGGAGGTAGCCCTTCTGGAACACCTGGACCACGGTGCCGGCCGGTTGGTCGGACTCGATCATGGTCATCGCCTGATGCCGGTGGGGGTCGTACTTCTCGCCAGCCGGGTTGATCTCCGCGATCCGCTCCTTGTCGAACGCCGCGCTGAGGTTCTTGAGCGTCAGTTCGACCCCGTCCCTGAGCGCCTCGGTGGTGGCGTTCGGCGTCGCCAGCGTGAGCTCGAGTGCATCGCGCACGGTCAGCAACTCCTGCGCGAAGCGCTCGATGGCGTATTTGTGGGCCTTGACGATGTCGTTCTGCGCCTGCTTGCGCACGTTGTCCGTCTCGGCCTTGGCCCGCAGCCATGCGTCCTTAAGCCTTGCGGCCTCGTCCTCGGCTTCCTTCAGAAGCGAGGCGAGATGCGATGCGGGCTCGGAGCCCTGCTCGGCCTCGGGAAGGACGGCTTCGGTCTCGACCGTCGTGGGCACCCCGCCTCCGGCTGAAACCCGACTGTTTTGATCGGAATTGTTGCTCATTCCTGCTCCTTCGACGAATTGCATCGAGGATGGGGTCATTTCGGGATGTTTCAACACCCGCCGGTCGAATTCGACCCGCGATCCATCTTCTGGGACGCACTTCGGGTGCCTTACGTTCGCAACCCCTCAAGCCGCGGCGCCGCCCGCCTTGGCCCGGGCCTGAGTCAATTCCCGAGCCGCCGCGTCGGGCGGAGCGTCCAGCCAGCCTCCAAGGTTCTCGAGCACGAGCCCCGCCAGGACTGCGATCCACGCGGGCCGTTCGTTCAGGCAGGGAATCGCGTGGAACTCGGCTCCGCCGGCCTCGAGGAACGCCGAACGACCCTCCAGCCCGATCTCCTCGAGCGTTTCGAGGCAGTCGCTGACGAACCCCGGGCAGGCGACGTCGACGCGCCGCATCCCCTCCTTCGCCAGGGCGACCAGCGTCGCGCGCGTATAGGGCTTGAGCCACTCGCCTCGCCCGAAGCGCGACTGAAAAGCAACGACGTACTGCTCGGGACGCAAGCCCAGCTCGGTGGCGAGCAGCCGCGCGGTCTTCTGGCAATGGCAATGGTAGGGATCGCCGAGGTCCAGCGTCCGCCGCGGCACGCCGTGAAACGACAGCACGAGCTTGTTCGGGCGGCCGTTCTTCACCCAGTATTCGTTGATGCTCTGCGCCAGAGCGCCGATGTAGCCCGCGTCGTCGTGATAGACGTCGGCTGCGCGCAGCGCCGGCACCCTGCGCATGGTGCGTGTGGCCGAGAAGACCGCGTCCAGTGCCGAGCCCGTCGTGCTCGACGCGTACTGGGGATAGAGCGGCATCAGCAGGATCCGGTCGCAGCGCCCTTCGCGCAGGCGCGCAAGCGCTTCGGTTATCGATGGGCTTCCGTAGCGCATGCCGAGCTCCACCTGGGCATGATCGGACGGAAGCCCGAGGGCTTTGAGCCGTTGGCCGAGATAGCCCAGCAGGAGCGACCTCTGGCGCTGGCTATGCACGAGGAGAGGCGACCCGTCCTTGGTCCAGATGTTCGCATAGCGGTCGGCGGATCGCGCCGGCCGGACGCGCAGGATCAGGCCATGCAGCAACGGTTTCCAGACCGCGCGTGGAATCTCCACCACTCTCGGATCCGACAGGAACTCGGCAAGGTAGCGGCGTACCGCGCTTGCGGTCGGCGCATCCGGTGTGCCGAGGTTGATGAGCAACACTCCCAGCCGCGCCGGGCGTTCGTGGGAAAACGCCGGTTCGGGAAGGAAGCGGCTCACTGGACCCCCACGCTTGCGGGGTGACGCGGGGAGGCGCTCACGGGTTTGCGGCCATGTACGCGGCGAGCCCTTTCGCCGCGCGAGCGCGAATCGCCGCGCGCACCGGCGGCAGCCATCCGAGCAACGCGCCCTTGGCGCCCAGCGCCATCGCCGCCCAACGCCACAGGCTGAATCGATCGACGTGACGCGTAATCAGGCCATCCCGGAACTCGAACGTCGCGTCGATGCGATTATGAACGGACCGGCCCGTCGCCGAGTACGTATAACGGGCTTCCCAGTGTGCGCTGCCCGTCCGCTCGGTCACCGCGACGCCTGCGAATTCGATCGTGAGATCGGTCGCGCGGGCGGCGAGCATGCGCCACATTGCGTGGACTTGGGGTCCGGTCAGTGCACCGAAAACAGGATCCCGGAACGCGACGTCCGGCCGGTAGCACGCCAGCATCGCCGCGGGGTCCCGGCGCGCGAATGCCGTGTAGAAGCGTTCGATCAACGCCGCGTTCGCTCTCGCCGCATCCCCCACGCGGATCTCGCTATGCCTCGTTCAGCTGCTGGGTCAGCGCGTTCGAGAGCAATTTCGCGGTCACGTCGACGATCGGGATGACGCGCTCGTACGCCATCCGGGTCGGGCCGATGACGCCCAGCGTGCCGATCACCTGACCCTCGACCTCGTAGGTCGCGGTGATCACGCTGCATTCGTCGAGCGGTGCCAGGCCCGATTCACCGCCGATGAACAGGTGCACGCCCTGCGCGCGCTGGGTGACATCGAGCAGGTGCATAAGCGAGGTCTTCTGCTCGAAGACCTCGAACAGCCGCCGGAGCCGGTCCATGTTCGACGCAAGGTCCTCCGCATGGAGCAGGTTCCTTTCGCCCGACACGACCAGGTCGTCACCGGTGTCGGACAACGCGGCGTCGCCGGCGTCGACCGCGGCGGTCATCAACCCGACGACGTCCTCGCGCAACTGCCGCAGCTCGTCGGCCAGCAGCGCGCGGATGGTATGGAACGGCTGACCTGCGTAATGCTGGTTGAGAAAGTTGGAAGCTTCCAGCAATTGCTGCTGCGAGTACGGGCGATCGGTGTGCAGGATCCGATTCTGCACGTCGCCCTCCGCGGTCACGATGATGAGCAGCACGCGTCGGTCGGACAGTCGCATGAACTCGACGTGACGGAACGACGCCTCGCGCCTGCGCGAGGTGGTGACGACACCCGCGAAGTGCGTGAGCTGCGAGAGCATTTGCGCAGCGGCGTTGACCAGCAATTGCGGCCGGTCGGCCTGCAAGTGCCCTTGCAGCTCGTTGATCTCGGCATCCTCGAGCGCCTTGACGATCAGGAGCGTGTCGACGAAGAAACGATAGCCCTTCGCTGTCGGAACCCTGCCGGCCGACGTGTGCGGGCTCGCAATGAAGCCCATCTCCTCGAGGTCCGCCATCACGTTGCGGATCGTCGCCGGCGAAAGCTCGAGTCCCGATTGTCGGGACAGCACGCGCGAGCCAACGGGTTGCCCCTCGGCGATATAACGCTCGATCAGCGACTTCAACAGGTGCTGTGCGCGGGAGTCCAGCATGGTGCGTATTTTATGCTTTAATCCCGGCCATGAGCGGGCCCGGCCATCCCTTCCCGACGATCGCGCTGGTCGGGCGCTACGGCAGCCCGGGAATCGCGGAGCCGCTGTCCAGGCTCGCTGCTTTCCTTGCCGGCCGCGGACATCGCGTATTGCTCGATCCCGACACCGCGCAGTACACGCCTCTACCCGGATACCAGGCCGCGCCACTCGCGCAGATCGGAGGCGAAGCGAAGCTCGCGATCGTGATCGGCGGCGACGGGACGATGCTGTCGATCGCCCGCCAGCTTGCGCCGCACGGCGTACCGCTGATCGGTATCAATCGGGGCCGTCTTGGATTTCTTACCGATATCGCGCTATCCGAGATGGAATCCGCGCTCTCCGCGATGCTCTCCGGAGCCTATGTCGAAGAGACCCGGACGCTGCTCGACGTGACGCTGACCCGCGGGACGGGCGGCGAAGAGCGCACGCTCGCGCTCAACGACGTCGTCGTCAATCGAGGCGCGCTCGGCGGCATGATCGACTGCGCGGTGACCATCGACGGACGTTTCGTGTACGCGATGCGCGGCGACGGCGTGATCGTCGCGACCCCGACAGGTTCAACCGCCTACGCGCTCTCGGCGCAAGGACCCATTGTGGATCCCCTCGTACCCGCGATCCTGCTCGTGCCGGTCGCACCGCACGCGCTGACCAATCGTCCTATCGCCGTGCCTGACTCGGTGGTGATCGAGATCGTTCTCCTGCGTGGCAAGGACGCCAACCTGCATTGCGACGGACAGATGAGCTTTCCGCTGACCGAGCGCGATCGCGTCGTCGCGCGTCGTTCGGAGCACCGGGTTCGTCTGCTTCATCCGCAGGATCACGATCACTTCGCGATGCTGCGTCGGAAGCTGCACTGGAGCGAGACGCCGGAGAGGTTGCGCCCGGGGAAACCGGCGAACCGGCGCGCCAGGACAAGCGCGAAAACAGGTGAATAAGTGAACAAGTGAAAGAGATTGGCGAGCGCTCGCGTTCATTCACTCGTTCACCTATTCACCCGTTCACTCCTGTACTACCCATCGATGCTGCGCACGCTGTCGATCCGCAACTTCGCCGTCGTCGAAGCGGTCGAGATCGAGCTCGACGCCGGATTCACGGTATTGACGGGCGAGACGGGCGCCGGCAAGTCGATCCTTCTCGATGCGTTATCGCTCCTGCTCGGCGGTCGGTTCGAGACCCGGCAGCTGCGGCCGGGCAGCGAGCGCGCCGAGCTCGCCGCCGAGTTCGATCTCGGTGACCCGACCGCAGCCCGTGCATGGCTGATCGAGCAGGATCTGGCCGATGACGGGCCGCTGCTCCTGCGCCGCACGCTCGATATGCAGGGCCGCAGCCGCGCGTGGATCAACGGCCGACCGGCGACGCTCGCGCAGCTCGCGGAGCTCGGCGCGTCGCTGATCGACCTCCACGGCCAGCACGCGCACGAATCGCTCGGCCGCCCGGAAACCCAGCGCCAGTTGGTCGACGCCTTCGGCGGCTTCATGGCGCTTGCGCGCGAAGTCGCGAGCGCCTGGCGCACGTGGCGTGATGCCGCGGAACGACGTGAAAGAGTCGAGCGCGACGCGGCGAGCTTCGTCGCGGAGCGCGAGTTGCTGGCGGCGCGGGCCGAGGAGCTCGACGCGCTCGGTGCCACCGCGGAAGAGTGGCAGGCGCTCAATGCCGTCCAGTCGCGGCTCGCCAATGCGGCCAGCCTGCTCGAGACGGCGGCCCTCGGCGAGGCGGAGCTCATCGAAGGCGAAGCGGCGTTGAACTCACGAATGGCCGCGCTGATCCAGCGCCTTCGGCAAGCGATGGCGCACGATCCATCGCTCGCCGAGATCGTGGCGCTCGCCGACGAGGCGCGTATTCGCGTCGACGAGGCCGGCCGGGCGCTCCGCGCCTACCGCGAGCGGCTCGACCTCGATCCAGGCGAGCTCTCGCGCGTCGAGGAGCGCCTCGCCGCGATTCATGCCGTGGCGCGCAAGCACCGCGTGGCCCCGGAGGCATTGCCTGCGCTCGCGGCCGAGACCGCCGCGAGACTCGCGCTGCTCACCGAGAATACGGATACCGAGGCACTCGCCCGCGCTGAGCGCGAGGCGCTGTCAGCCTTTCGCTCGCTTTCCACAGAGCTCGGCGCCAAGCGCAAGTTCGCGGCCACGGAGCTTGCCCACCGTGTGAGTGCGACGATGAAAGAGCTGGCGATGACCGGCGGTCGATTCGAGGTCGCGCTGACCGCGATCAGCGACGGCGCGAGCTTCGGCATGGAAACCGTCGAGTTTCAGGTTGCCACCCACCCCAAGCAGCCGCTCGGACCGATTGCGCGCGTCGCTTCCGGCGGCGAGCTTTCCCGCCTGGCGCTCGCGATCCAGGTCGTGCTCGCCGACATCGGCCAGGTGCCGACGCTGATCTTCGACGAAGTTGACGTCGGCATCGGCGGCGCGGTTGCGGCGACCGTGGGACGCCTGCTGAAGTCGCTCGGGGCGCGCCGACAAGTCCTGTGCGTCACGCATCTGCCGCAAGTGGCCGCGTGCGCGGACGGACACTATCGCGTGCTCAAGAAAGGCGGCGCCGAAAGCGTGGCAACCACGCTGATCCGCCTCGACGCGGCGGCGAAGGTCGAGGAGCTGGCCCGGATGCTGGGCGGGCACGAGATCACCGCCAGGACGCGCGCACACGCCAGGGAGTTGCTGGCGCAGTCGGCCAAGTCAGGCAGTGAACGCGTGAAAAGGTGAACGGGTGAACGCGGCGAGGGTGTTATTCACCTATTCACCGATTCACTCATTCACGGGCTTGCGGTGGTCGCAAAGCGACCGGAACGGCCAGGGGCCTACGCCCGCGACTTCGCCTTCTGTGGTGCCCGCGCCGTTTTGGTCGGGAGCAGTGTTCCCTTGACGCGCCTGGCTTTGACGTGGCGGGCTTCGGGGAGCGACTCGCCGGTCTCCAGCCAATGCTTGACACGATTGGCATCGGCGATCCGTGTGAGCCTGCCGTAGGAATCGAGCAGCACGATGACGACCGGGCGGCTGGCGACGGTAGCAAGCATGACCAGGCACTTGCCCGCCTCGCGGATGAAGCCGGTCTTGCTGAGCTGGATGTCCCATTGCCCGGCGCGTACCAGCGAGTTGGTGTTGTTGTAGCCAAGAATGCGGCCGGTGGGCTGCACTTCGACGTAGTGACTCGCGGTCGTCGTCGCGTCGCGGATCAACTCGTAGCCCGCCGCGGCTTTGACCATCCGCGCGAGATCGCTCGCCGTCGACACATTTTCGCTCGAGAGCCCGGTCGGATCCGCGAAATGGCTGCGCGTCATGCCGAGCGCCTGGGCCTTGCGGTTCATGGCTTCGACGAAGGCTTCGGTGCCGCCCGGGTAGTGCCGGGCGAGACTCGACGCGGCGCGATTTTCCGAGGCCATCAGCGCCAGGCGCAGCATCTCGCGGCGGGGCAACTCGCTTCCGAGCCCCAACCGGGAGTGACTGCCCTTGAGCAGATCGAGGTCGCCGACGCCCACGCCGAGCATCTCGTCGGGCGGCAGCTGCGCGTCGAGCACGACCATCGCCGTCATCAGCTTGGTCACCGAGGCAATCGGGGTCACGACGTCCGCGCCTTTGGCGTAGATCGGCTGGCCCGCCATCGCATCGAGCACCAGAACGTTGGCCGAGGCGAGCTTGAGCTTGCTGACGTCGCGCGTCACGTTTGGCGTAACCAGCGCCGGTGCCTCGTCGTCCGTCCCGGCCCATGCAGGGCTGGTCAGGCCGATTAAGCCAAGCAAAACAATGGTCAAGCGATTATTCATTATGCACGTTCTCGGAAGACAGCCGGATTTATAGCACAAGGAGCAACGGTTATGCCAAACCCTTAACGCTTCAAAGGCTTAGGCGCTGACCTCCCGCCGATAAACGGCGGGCCACTTCGCTCAAGCGGTCAGCTCGCCGGCGGACTCCGTGCGCTCCTGCTGTTGCAGGGCCCACATCCGCGCGTACGCTGCTCCGCGCGCCAGAAGCTCGGCGTGCGTGCCGCGCTCGACGATGCGCCCGCGCTCGAGGACCAGGATCTGATCCGCGCCGACGATCGTCGACAGCCGATGCGCAATGGTGAGCGTCGTGCGATCGGCCGAGATCTGTTCGAGCTCGGCCTGGATCAGCTTCTCGGATTTTGAATCGAGGGCGGAGGTCGCCTCGTCGAAGACCAGGATGCGCGGATTCTTGAGGATGGCACGTGCGATCGCCACGCGCTGCTTCTCGCCGCCGGAAAGCTTGAGCCCCCGCTCGCCCACCGCGGTGCGATAGCCCTCGGGCAGGCTGGCGACGAAATCGTGGATCTGTGCCAAGCGCGCCGCGGCGACGATTTCCTCGTGCGTGGCCCCGGGCCGACCGTAGGCGATGTTGTACTCGATCGTGTCGTTGAACAGCACCGTGTCCTGAGGGACGATTCCGATCGCCGCACGCACGCTCGTCTGCTGCACCGCGCGCAG
>VBCL01000476.1:0-2015 GCA_005888865.1 Betaproteobacteria bacterium
TGTAACCCACCGTGACCGGGCGGTCGAACGCCTCGCCCGTGCGGCCGTCGTGGAGCGTGACCTGACCGCTGCGCGGTAGGCCGGCGAGATCGAGCATGTCCTTGATCTCGGCCTCGGTCGCCCCGTCGAACACCGGCGTGGCGAACGGCACACCGTCCTTGAGATTCTCGGCGAGCGAGATTATTTCGACCTCGTCCAGGCTCTCGACCCCTTCGCCCTTACCGGTGCCGTTGTAGATCTTGTTCAGAAACTTGCGCACCTCGGCCGCGTTCTGCTGCGCCTTGAGCATTTCGCCGATGCGATGCCCGAGTCCCTTCGCCGCCCACCCGAGGTGGACCTCCAGGATCTGCCCGACGTTCATCCGCGAGGGGACGCCCAGGGGGTTGAGCACGATGTCGACCGGGGTACCCTCGGCCATGTAGGGCATGTCTTCGACCGGGACGATCTTGGAGACCACACCCTTGTTGCCGTGACGGCCCGCCATCTTGTCGCCCGGCTGCAAACGGCGCTTGACGGCGACGTACACCTTGACCATCTTCTGCACCCCCGGCGGCAGCTCGTCGCCCTGCGTGAGCTTCTTCTTCTTCTGCTCGAACATCTGGTCGAACAGCACGCGAGTCTGCGCGAGCGATTCCTTCATTGCTTCGAGCTGGCGCGCGGCTTCCTCGTTGGCGAGCCGGATGTCGAACCAGTCGTGGCGGTTGACGCCTTCCAGATACTCCTTGGTGAGGCGAGACCCCTTGGCGAGCCGCTTCGGACCGCCGTTCGCAGTCTTGCCGAGTAAAAGCTTCTCGATCCGCGCGAAGGCGTCGTTCTCGACGATCCGGAGCTGGTCGTTCAGGTCCTTGCGGTAGCTCTTCAGCTCATCGTCGATGATCTGCGCCGCGCGCTTGTCGCGCTCGATGCCTTCGCGCGTGAACACCTGGACGTCGATGACCGTGCCGGAAATGCCCGACGGAACGCGCAAGCTGGTGTCCTTCACGTCGGACGCCTTCTCGCCGAAGATCGCGCGCAGGAGTTTTTCCTCCGGTGTGAGCTGAGTCTCGCCCTTCGGCGTCACCTTGCCCACCAGCACGTCGCCGGCCTCGACTTCGGCGCCGATGTAGACGATGCCCGATTCGTCGAGCCGACCGAGCTGCGCTTCACCGAGACTCGAGATGTCGCGGGTGATTTCCTCCGGCCCGAGCTTGGTGTCGCGCGCCACGACCGAGAGCTCCTCGATGTGGATCGACGTATAGCGGTCGTCGCTCACCACGCGCTCGGAGATGAGGATCGAGTCCTCGTAGTTGAACCCGTTCCACGGCATGAACGCGACCAGCATGTTCTGGCCGAGGGCGAGTTCTCCCATGTCGGTGGACGCGCCGTCGGCGATCACGTCACTTTTCGCGATGACGTCACCGACCTTCACCAGCGGCCGCTGGTTGATGTTGGTGTTCTGGTTGCTGCGCGTGTACTTGGTGAGGTTGTAGATGTCCACGCCGACTTCGCCGGCCGCCGTTTCGGTGTCGTGCACGCGCACTACGATCCGGTTGGCGTCGACGTAATCGACTTTCCCACCCCGGCGCGCGAGCACTGCGGTACCCGAGTCAACGGCCGCCGTGCGCTCCACGCCGGTGCCGACCAGCGGCTTTTCGGCTCGCAGGCAAGGCACCGCCTGGCGCTGCATGTTCGAGCCCATCAGCGCCCGGTTGGCGTCATCGTGCTCGAGGAACGGGATCAGCGATGCCGCCACCGACACGATCTGCGCCGGGGCCACGTCCATGAACTGGACCTTGTCCGCGGTCGAAAGCATGAACTCGTTCTTGGCACGGCAGCTCACCAGGTCGTCCTTGAGCCTGCCCGCCTTGTCGAGCTGCGCATTGGCCTGCGCGATCACGTACTGACCTTCCTCGATGGCCGAAAGGTAATGGATCTCATCGGTGACCTTGCCGCTGATCACCTTGCGGTATGGCGTCTCGAGGAATCCGTACTCGTTGGTTCGCGCGTACAGCGCAAGCGAGTTGATGAGCCCGATG
>VBCL01000476.1:2029-2263 GCA_005888865.1 Betaproteobacteria bacterium
GATCGGGCACACCCGTCCGTAGTGGGTCGGATGCACGTCGCGCACCTCGAACCCCGCACGCTCCCGCGTGAGGCCGCCGGGACCGAGCGCCGAGACGCGCCGCTTGTGGGTGATCTCGGACAGCGGATTGGTCTGGTCCATGAACTGCGACAATTGCGACGAACCGAAGAACTCCTTGATCGCGGCCGAGATCGGCTTGGCGTTGATCAGATCGTGCGGCAGCAGGTTTTCGCT
>VBCL01000477.1 GCA_005888865.1 Betaproteobacteria bacterium
GACGCTATGAAGAGCTCGGGAGTCGACGGCCTGATCAAGACACTGGCGGACAAGAACAAGGGATCCGCGCCCAAATGAGCGACGAGCCCGAAGACGAAATGTCTTGCGGTGTGTGCGGAGACGAGAATCCGCACTTCGCGGCCGGTGATCGCTGGATGCTCGGCGGCGCGCTCAACGTGGACACGGCCGCGAGCGTGCTCGAGGCGAGCCGCGCGTCCGCGCTGCCGGGGACCGGCATCGTTTCGCTCGCGAGTGTGGACGGCGTGGATTCCGCGGCAGTCGCCGTCCTGCTCGCGTGGCGGCGGCGCGCCGAGGCTGAAGGCCGGGAGCTGTCCTTCATGGACGTACCGGCGAGCCTTTCCGCGCTCGCCGAGCTGTACGGGGTCGAGGAACTCATCAGTCGACCGGTCCGAACCGCGGCATGAGCCTCGCGCGTCGGGGCTTAAGTAGGGTCAGAGACGATTTTCTTGCAACGTTCAGAGTTTCTCCGGACCTGCTCGAAAGTCGTCTCTGACCCTATTTAAGCCCAACGCATGACTCCCGCTGTAGAGATCGTCAACGTCGCGCGTCGCTTTGGCCCGGTTCAGGCGCTCGCGGGCGTCGATCTGACCGTCGAGGCGGGTGAGTTCTTCGGCCTGCTCGGCCCCAACGGCGCAGGCAAGACGACGCTGATCTCGATTCTCGCCGGGCTGACGCACGCCGATGCCGGGGTGGCACGCGTGCTCGGCCACGACGTGGTCGAGGATTACCGCAATGCGCGGCGGCTGCTCGGGGTCGTGCCGCAGGAGCTCGTCTTCGACCCGTTCTTCACCGTGCGCGAAACGCTCGAGATCCAATCGGGCTATTTCGGCCTCCGCGACAACGATGACTGGATCGACGAGATCCTGCACCATCTCGATCTCACGGCGCGGGCAAATGCCAACATGCGCGCTCTCTCGGGCGGCATGAAGCGACGCGTCCTGATCGGCCAGGCGCTGGTACACAAGCCTCCGGTGATCGTGCTCGACGAGCCGACGGCCGGCGTCGACGTGGAGTTGCGGCAGAGCCTGTGGGGATTCATCCGCAAGCTCAATCGCGACGGTCATACGATCATCCTGACGACGCATTACCTCGAGGAAGCCGAGGCGTTGTGCGGGCGTATCGCAATGCTCAAGGCCGGCAAGGTCGTCGCGCTCGACACCAAGCGGAATCTGCTGTCGACCTTCGCGGGGCTCACCGTACGGCTCACCGCCGACCTGCTGCCCGAGACGTGGCGTTCGCGCGTCGTGCGCGAGCAGGACGGGACATATCTCCTCTCGCTCGCGAGCTACGCCGAGCTCGAGCGCCTGCTTGCCGCTCTGCGCGAGGCGGGCGCCATCATCGCCGAGCTGTCGCTGCAGGAAGCCGACCTCGAGCAGGTGTTCCTGCGCATCA
>VBCL01000498.1 GCA_005888865.1 Betaproteobacteria bacterium
CCGCCTTCACCAATCCGCTGATCGATGTGTAGAAGCTGACGCCCGCCAGCGCGGTCAGCGCCAGCGCGAACGCGACATAGGGATCGCGGGTGTGAGCAAGGGCACCGGAGATGGGCACCGTGGCGAGCACGGTGAATACGCCGAAGCAAATCATCGAATTGCGCCGGCCGATCTTGTCCGCGAGCGCTCCGAACAAAGGCTGCAGCAACATAAAGCAGAGCAGAACCACGGTCATCACCCGGCTCGCGGTTTTCGCGTCCATCCCGCTCGTGTTCACCAGGTACTTCTGCATGTAGGTCGTGAAGGTGTAAAAGACGAGCGATCCGCCGGCGGTAAATCCGAGCACGGTGAAAAACGCTCGCGGATGACGGAAGACGCCGCGGATCGTTCCCGCGTCGCTCTGACGACGGACTTCGGCGGAGGTGGTCTCGGCCAGCGAGCGACGCAGGAAGAAGGCGACGACCGCGGCTACGGCGCCGATCGCGAACGGAATGCGCCAGCCCCACTCCTTGAGCTCGGCGTTCGACAGATACTGCTGGATGATCACCAGCACCAGCACCGCAAGCAACTGGCCGCCGATGAGCGTCACGTACTGAAACGACGCGAAGAAACCGCGGTGACCGTGCACGGCAACTTCGCTCATGTACGTGGCGCTGGTGCCGTATTCGCCGCCCACCGAGAGTCCCTGCAGAAGCCGCGCGAACAGAAGCGTAAGCGGCGCCGCGATGCCGATGGTCGCGTAAGTCGGCAACACCGCGACGAGCAGCGATCCTCCGCACATCATGATGACGGCGACCATCATCGAGATGCGTCGCCCGCTCTTGTCGGCGATGCGTCCGAACAGCCAGCTGCCGATCGGACGCATCAGGAAACCCGCGGCGAAGACGCCAGCCGCGTTGAGAAGCTGTGTGGTCTGGTCGCCCGCGGGAAAGAACTCGGATGCGAAGTACAACGCGGTGAACGCATAGACGTAGAAGTCGTACCACTCGACAAGATTGCCGGATGATCCGCCGACGATCGCCCACTGTGCTGCGTGTGATGCGGGTGTGCGAGGGTGGACATGGCGTGGCTCCGTTTATTCGAATCGCGCGGATGCGGGGTCAGCATACCGCGCCAGCGAGCGCGGGACTCGGCGAACCCGCGACGCCCGGCGTTTTCGGACTTTCTCCTACAAAGGCGGAGAAAATGTCCGACAGCCCTGGACGCGGTGCTTCGCTACCATGACAACGTCCTAGGGACCTTCGAAAAGAAGGAATACCCGATAGCCATCGCGTGTTCGGAACGCATGTGCGCTATGCACTGCCGGCATTTGGATGCGTCGCACGAACGCATCGCAACTTGCCGACGCGAGCGCGAAAGGTTTCGCGCAAGGGAAGGTTCGGATTCGGCTCGTTCAATGAGGAAATCATGGCTGGCCCACGCGGTGCAATCGGTCTGAAAATCGCACTGGTTGCGCTCTCGTTGTCCGGCCTGTGGGCTGCGGCGCCGGTCATCGCCTCCGACACGCTGGTGTCCATCGGCAGTCCCATGACGCCGTTTTCACAAAACAAGCAGAACGAGCCCGCGCTCGCGGTCGACGCGAACAGTCCTTTCGTTCTGGTTGCAGGAGCGAACGACGAGATCGATATGGAGGCCTGCGCGGCCGACGGTCCGACGACTTGTCCGTTCACGACCGGCGTCGGCACCTCCGGGGTGTACTTTTCCTTCGACGGCGGAAAGCATTGGACTCAGCCAACATACACCGGGTGGAGCGCGCGGGCCTGCCTGGGGCCGGTGGCATGCGCTCCCGCCGTCGGACCGATCGGGACGTTGCCCTGGTACTACGAAGACGGGCTCGTCTCCGATGGCGATGCGTCGCTCGCCATTGGCCCGCGTCCGGGCTCCGACGGCAAGTTCTCGTGGACGAACGGATCGCGGCTCTACTATGCGAACCTCACCGCCAACTTCAGTGCCAGCCGCAGCGAAGCCGCGTTCAAAGGCTCGGAAGCGATCGCCGTCTCGCGAACGGACAATCTGCTCGCGGCCGCGGCGGGCGACAAGAACGCCTGGATGCATCCGGTGATCGTTTCCAAGCAGAACTCGGCGCTCTTTTCGGACAAGGACACGATCTGGGCCGACAACGCGGCCTCGAGCCCGTTCTTCGGCAACGTCTACGTCTGCAACGTCGCGTTCCGCAGCGTGGGGCTGGGAGGCGCACCCGAGCCCGTCATACTCGCGCGTTCGACCGACGGCGGCGATACCTGGACGACGCGGCAGATCAGCCAGGCGGCCAATACCAACGTCGCACAGGGCCGCGCAGGAGGGCGGCAGGGTTGCACCGTCCGCACCGACAGCCACGGCGTCGTTTACGTCTTCTGGAACGGCAGTCTGAGGAACCAGGGCGTGCAATACCTTTCGCGCTCCTTCGACGGCGGTAAGAACTTCGAGGGCGCGAGACCGGTGGCGAACGTCGCGGAAGTCGGCGTGTTCGATGCAGTGCAGGCCGACATCGCCTTCGACGGCGTCGCGGGCGCCCGGACCGATAGCTGGCCGAGCGTGGACATCGCCAATGGCGCGCCCGCGGGAACCGACGCGACAGATCGCATCGTGATGGCGTGGTCGGATGCACGCAACGGGCTCAATCACGAGCAGGCGCTGGTGGAGTATTCCGACGACCAGGGACAGACGTGGTCGACTCCGGTCAACGGGGCCGAGGGTAGCGATCGTCCCGATTTCCCCGCGGTCGCGATCTCGCCCAATGGCACGGACGTCTACTTGACGTACATGGCCTTCCTGCTGCCCTTCCAGACAACGACTGCGACCCCGCGGCCGATGCAGGGTGTCGTGCGTCATGCGACCGGCGAGCTCGCGGGTTGGTCGACGTTGAATCGCGGCGTCATCGGCGATGCGCGCGCGTCGAGCGCCAACGCGCTGGAGTCCGAGTTCCTCGGGGACTACAACTTCGCCGTCGCTACGCG
>VBCL01000010.1:0-8035 GCA_005888865.1 Betaproteobacteria bacterium
CGGGATCGTCGGCGTCGTTCGCATCGCGGCGCCATGCCCGCCAGCTCTCGCCGCCGGCGCCCCATTGGTGGACCAGCGACCATGCGTCGGCCGCCAGCGCAGCAGCCCCGCCCGGATCGAGCAGAGGCACGCGCTCGTCGTCCGCCTCGACAAGGCGGCGCCACTGCAACGTCGACTGCGCCGGCGTGAGGAGCAGTGCGGCATCGGTCATTGCATCGGCCGCCACGGCCTCGGCCCACAGCGCTTCGAGCCATTGCGGATAGGGCAGGATCGATGGCGTCGGCCACGCCGTCAGGCCACGCGCACGCTGCGCGAGATCGAAGTCGCGATGGAGGAAACGCGCGAGACGCCGATTGGGCGTGACGACCATCGCGCCCTCGGCGAGCGCGGCAAGAAGCGCCGGATTCATGGACGCAATGGTAGCCGACGTGTGCGCGGACCAGACAACGCAATGCACCTGGCGCTTGCCGCGATACCGCCTTCGCCTTCACACTCGCAGTGGTGGGCGCAGCATCGCGTTGCGCCGGTCACCCGAGGAAACGACGATGGCGGCTTACCTGGTGGTCGATTGCAGAGTCACCGACGCATCACGCTACGAGGAGTACAAGCGCCTCGCCCCACCGGCGATCGCACGCTATGGCGGTCGCTATCTCGCGCGCGGCGGCGAGACGGTCGTGCTGGAGGGTGGCTGGCAACCCAATCGCGTCGTCGTGCTCGAATTTCCGAGCCTCGAGCAGGCGCGGGCGTTCTACGACTCGCCGGAATACGTTGCGGCGCGCGCCGTGCGCGAGGGCGCGGCACAGATGAACATCATTGCGGTCGCCGGCGTGTGAATCGCCGGCCGCGGAGGCAACGTTAATCGTCGCCGACAGCAGCTACGGCGGCGGCAGCGGATGCGCCCACCACCAGCGATACCGGCACGATCGCCGGACTCGTGCGCGATGACACGGTCGGTGGCGCTTCTTCAACGCCGACCGGGGGCACCTCCGGGATCCATTCCTCGATCATGCGGGTCAGGATCTTCCACTCGCCGCACCAGTCGTCGTCGCGCACGAGCGGCCATACGCCCTCGACCACATAGGTCTTGGCCGTAATCGGATTCAGGCGTGGCGAGTGGCGGCGACACTGCCCCCACAACGGCGCCTTTCCATCGAGGGGCTTGGCGTGCCTGCGGTCGTAGAACTGACAGTTGATGCACTTTTCCACGCCGCCGCTCGCTCCCATGACCACGCCCCGTTCGGCGGGTTGCGGCGTTGGCGCCGAAGCGCTCGAGCTCGCCTCCCCCGTTTCATCGGGAACAAGCTTCGCACGTTCATTCGCAGGGCGTGCTCTAACCAAAGGCTTATCCTCGGGGCTGAAAGCGGACGTGAAAATGATGCCGAGCGCCGGCCGGCCGCATTACTTGGCGGCGGTCGGTGCGGGACGCGGTGTGCGTTGTGCAGCCCAGTGGCGAGGGCGGTCGAACAGTGGCCGAAAGTAGCATGAACGGCCGGCTTCGCGCGCGGCAAGCGCGGCATCGCGCATGCAGGGATAGTGCGTGGTCGCGCGGCGAGCGATAACGCGACGGGCGCAGGTGTGTGGGTCGGTGCGGCCCTGCCGCACCTCGGGCGTCAGGCGGCCCATGCGGCCAACGCTGCAATCAGCGGTGCAGGGACCGCCTGCACGTGGCGTGTCACCTTGGCGCCCTTTTCGTCGAGAGTTGCCTTGAGCTCGGCGTCAGCTTCGGCGGCGGCTCGCTGCAGCGCTTCGTCATAGCCTTGGCGGCGCTTCGAGTCGGAGAGCACCGCGTAGGCTTCATGAATCAGGCGGACCATCGCTTCGTCCGCGTCTCCGTTCAGCCGCTGCTTGAGCGTCCGATACGCCGCCTCGACCCGTGTGGTCGATGCCCCGGGGGGCAATTCGAGGTAGTCATAGTGCGTGTAGAGCACGATAGTCTCCTGTCCGATTCCTGGGGCGCGACGCCCTTCGCCCAACAGGCAGCAACATCCATGCCATCACCTCGGATGCTCCAGGCGGGTCAAACGCCAAGCCCATGATTTACTTACGGGGAAGACGAACGGTCCCGTGGGACCGACGGGCCGCGGAAGCCGGCTCTGCCGATCGACCCGCCATCGGCCCCGGCTGCCGCGGGGCGGCAGTTGCCGCCGAAATCCAAGGCTCGCCTAAATCATCTTCAGCGGCGTGGCGCGCGACGGCGGCGGGAAGATCCGATCGATCTCTGCGCGCACGTTGCTGGACAATTTGACGTCTAAGGCCTTGAAGTTGTCATGTACATGCGCCGGATCGTTGGCCTTCGGGATCGTGGCGACACCTGGCTGCGCAAGCAACCACGCCAGCGCGATCTGCGCGGGCGCGCAAGGCAAGCGACGCGACCTGGCGGTTGCGCAACAACCGCCCTTCGTTGAATGGCGAGTAGGCCATCACGGCGATGTGCCGGCGACGGCACAGCGGCAGCAGATCCCACTCGATGCCCCGGCAGTCGAGGTGGTAGAGCACCTGATTGGCTGCGCAGTGCGCGCCGTCCGGCAACGCGAGCAGCTCCTCCAGGTCGCTCCGATCGAAATTGGATACACCCCAGTCGCGAATCCGGCCGGCCGCTCGCAGCTGCTCGAAACCAGCGACCGTCTCGGCGAGAGCGATGTCCCCGCGCCAGTGCAGCAGATACAGATCGAGGTGATCGGTCTTGAGTCGCAGGCGGCAACGACACCGCGCTCGCTGGCGTGGTGCGGATAGACCTTGCTTACCAGAAACACTTCGTCGCGGCGCCCTGCGATCGCTTCGCCGATGATTCTCTCCGCCCCGCCTTCGCCGTACATTTCCGCGGTATCGATGAGCGTCATGCCGAAATCGAGCCCCTGGCGCAAGGCCGCGACTTCCCGCACATGATCACTCGCGCGCTCGCCCATGCGCCAGGTTCCCATGCCCAGGGCAGGCAGGCACGCGCCGGAGGGCAGCGTGACGTGCGGAGCGTTGGAGGGAACCGGACCCGGCATGGGAGGAGACGACGCTTATGCCAAGCATACTCCCGAGTCGGGCGAGGGCCTGACGGGTAAAATGCGCTGATGCCGCTCGACCGAACCGCCTCCTCGCCCGCCCCGCGAATCGTCGTGCGCGGCGCCTGCCCGCACGATTGCCCCGATACGTGTGCACTCCTCACCACTGTCGAGAACGGACGCGCGATCAAGGTCGAGGGCGCGCCCGATCACCCCACGACGCGCGGAACCCTCTGCACGAAAGTCGCCCGCTATCTGGAGCGTACGTACTCGGAGCAACGTTTGCTTCATCCGATGCGACGGGCAGGCCCCAAGGGCAGCGGGCGTTTCGAACGCATCACCTGGGAGGAGGCGCTCGACACGATCGCCGCGCGGTTCAGGGCGATCGCGGCCTCGAGCGACGGACCGCAGGCGATACTGCCCTACAGCTACGCCGGCACGATGGGACTGCTGCAGTACGGCTCGATGGACCGGCGCTTCTTTCACAAGCTGGGAGCATCGCTTCTCGACCGGACGATCTGCGCCACCGCCGGGAAAGCGGGCTATGCCGCCACGATCGGCGGGTCGATCGGCACCGACCTCGAGCAGTTCGAGAACGCCAGGCTGATCCTGATCTGGGGATCGAACCCGATCGTCTCCAACCTGCACTTATGGAGTCGCGTCCAGGAAGCGAAGCGCCGGGGCGCGAAGCTGATCGCGATCGATCCGTACCGCAGCCTCACGGCGGAGAAGTGTCACCAGCATCTCGCGCTCCTGCCTGGCACCGACGCGGCACTCGCGCTGGGCATGATGCACGTTCTCATCGCCGAGGACCTGCTCGATCGCGACTACATCGCGCGCCACACGCTCGGCTTCGAGGCGCTCGAGGCGCGGGTGCGCGAATATCCGCCTCAGCGCGCGGCGCAGATCACCGGCCTTGCGAGCGACGATATCGTCGCCCTCGCGCGCGACTACGGCACGATCAAGCCTGCAGTCATCCGCCTCAATTACGGCATGCAGCGTCACGCGGGTGGCGGAATGGCGATCCGCACGGCGGCGTGTCTGCCGGCGCTGGTCGGCGCGTGGCGCGATCCGGCGGGGGGCGCCCTGCTCTCATCGAGCGGCGCGTATCCGATCGACAACAAGGCGCTCGAGCGCCCCGATCTTATCTGGAACCATCCGCGCACGATCAACATGTCGACGATCGGCGATGCGCTGCTCGAGGCGAAGGATCCCCCGGTTCGCGCTCTGTACGTCTACAACTCCAACCCGGTCGCGGTCGCGCCAGAATCACCGAAGGTCGTCGCGGGTTTTTCGCGCGAGGATCTGTTCTGCGTGGTCCACGACATCTTCCTCACCGATACCGCCGACTATGCCGACATCGTGCTGCCCGCGACCACGCAACTCGAGCAGCTCGACGTGCACTCTTCCTATGGTCACCTGTACGTGCTCGCGAACAATCCGGCGATTTCGCCGGTCGGCGGCTCCTCGCGCAAAAGATGGGATTCGAGGAGCCTTGTTTCCGCGAGAGCGACGAGGAGATCGCGCGTCACGCCTTCGTCGCGGCGCACCCGCACGCGCAGGGTCTCGATTGGGATCTGCTCAAGGCCGAGGGTTGGCAGCGGCTGAACGTCCCGACGCCCTTCGCGCCCTTTGCCGAAGGAAACTTCCCAACACCGTCGGGAAAATGCGAGTTCTACTCCGAGACGCTCGCCCGCCAGGGCGTCGATCCGCTGCCCACCTATATCCCGCCCCGCGAATCGGTCGCGAGCAACCCCATGCTTGCCCACCGCTATCCGCTGGCGATGATCTCGCCGCCGGCACGCAATGCGCTCAACTCGTCCTTCGCCAACCTGCCGGTCTTCGCCGAGAACGAAGCCACGCCTCGCCTCGAGATCCATCCGGACGACGCGCGGGCCCGAGGCATCGCCAGCGGTGACCCGGTCCGGGTATTCAACGATCGTGGCACGCTCGCGCTCACCGCGCGGGTCACCGAGCGCGCGCGTCGCGGCGTCGTCGTCGCGCTGTCGATATGGTGGCGCAAGCTCTCGCCCGACGGCACGAACGCGAACATGGTGACCGGACAGGCGCTGACCGATCTGGGACGCGCGGCAACCTTCTACGATTGCCTGGTCGAGGTTGCGCGCGTGATGTAACCCGAATTCAGGCCGTCTTGCGCACCAATCCCACCATCACGCCGAAAATTTCCAGCGCGCCCTCGGGACGGATCACGGAGTAAGCCTTGTTCTCGGGACGCAGAATGAAGCGGCCGCGCTCGAGATCAAGGCGCTTCAGCGTGAACTGGTTGTCGACAATCGCGACCACGATGTCGCCGCGACGGGCGGTAGTGCGCTTCTCCACAACCGCCAGATCGCCGTCGAGAATGCCGGCGTCCTGCATCGAATCACCCTTGACGCGGACCAGCACTGTCTGCGACGGCCGCTCGATCAGATAGTCGTCGAGGGTCAGCGCGTCGGCGGGCGCGTCGTCGATCGGATCGGGCAAACCCGCGTGAACCGGGGCGTCCGCAAGCGGCCGAGCGAAAAAGCGCCCTGTCGGCGCCAGCCGGCGATCCGGGGTCGATTCGACGAACCCGGCGAGCTTCAGCCTCGCGACCAGAGCGGCCACCGACGACTTCGACCGCAGGCCCAGCAAGCCGCCGATCGACGCGTACGAGGGCAGCGCATGATGGCGGGCATAGTAGTCCTGAAGCGAGGAGAGGTAGGAACGATCGTTCGACATACCGTGTAGACTAACGAACGATCGTTCGTCCTGTCAAGCCGTCCTGCCACCCGATGTTCGCCCCTGCCGTCGCCTTCGTCGATCTCGAAACCACCGGCACGGTCGCCGCGGAGGATCGCGTCACCGAGGTCGGCATCGTCCGCGTCGACGACGGCGCGCGGGTGAGCGAGTGGAGCACGCTGGTCAATCCGGAATGCAGCATTCCCGCGGAGATACAGGGCCTGACCGGGATCACCAGCGCAATGGTCGCCCGCGCGCCCACCTTCCGCCAGATTGCCGACGAAATCACCGGCCGGATCGAGGGCTGCGTCTTCGTCGCGCACAACGCGCGCTTCGACTACGGCTTTCTCAAGCACGAGTTCGGCCGCCTCGGGCGCGCCTTCACCGCTCGGGTGCTTTGTACGGTGAAGCTTTCGCGCCGGCTCTACCCCGAGGATCGGCGCCATAATCTCGATGCCCTGATCGAGCGCCATGCGCTGCCGGTCAGCGATCGGCATCGCGCACTGGGCGATGCGCGCGCCCTCTGGGCTTTCGCGCAAGTCGTCTATCGCGACCGGGCGCGCGATGACGTCGATGCCGCCGTTCAGCGCATCCTGCGCGTCCCGAGCCTGCCGCCGCAGCTTCCTGCGAATGCGCTGGACGCGATCCCCGAGGCGCCCGGCGTTTATCGCTTCTACGGTCTCAACGCGCTGCCGCTCTACGTCGGCAAGAGCATCAATCTGCGCGAGCGTGTCGCGTCGCATTTCTCGTCCGACTACCTTAGCGCCAACGACCTGCGGCTCTCGGCCGAGATCACACGCATCGAATTCGAGGAAACTGCGGGCGAAATGGGCGCGCTGTTGCGCGAGTCCCTGCTGGTGAAGACGTTGCTCCCCGCCTACAATCAACGCCTGCGGCGGCGAGCAGAAATGGTCGCGCTGTCGATCGCCGACGAGCCGGCCTTGCCCGACTATGTCCATGCGTCGGCGATCGATCCGGGCACGCTCGATAACCTGTACGGCCCGTTCTCGTCCCGGCGCCAGGCCCGCGAGGCGTTGCGATCAGTATCGGGCGAAGCTCGCTTGTGCTGGACCGCGCTCGGCCTGGAACGGCGCCACGGACCGTGCTTTGCGCGACAGCTCAAAAAATGCGCTGGCGCCTGCGTCGGCGAGGAGACGCCGGCGGCCCATCATGCGCGATTGCGCGACGCGCTCTCGCGCTACGCGCTCCAACGCTGGCCCTACCCGGACGCGGTCGGTGTGCGCGAGAGCTCGTTCACCGGCGAACGCACGGAGGTTCACGTCTTCCGCGACTGGTGCTGGCTCGCGACCGTGCGCGACGAAGGCGAGCTCGCGACGATTCTCGACGCGCCGCCGCGCTGCGACTTCGATCTGGATATCTACCGATTGCTGGTCAGACGGCTGCCCCGTGCGAAGTTGATCCCGCTTCGCACCTCCTGCGGGGGAGTCACCGAGGCGAACGCAATAGGACACGCGAGAGCAACATCCCTCGAGATGACCCGCGACGATCGGTATGGGTGATTCGTGCAAGGACTCGCGCTACTTCGAGCGGCGCGGTCGGCGATCCCTGACGCTGCCGGCCAATGCGGCGAAAAACAAGCCCAGCGCCACGGCGAACGCGATCTGCCCGAAAGCCGGAGCGTCCGCCGCGATCGCTGCGGCGCACGCAACGATCCCGAGCAGAAGAACGAACGAAAAGGTGAAGATGTAGCGGAGCATGCGCCGTGCGCGTGTGCCACCCTGCGTGCGTATGGTCGATCGGTCCTCGGTCGCGAGCAATCGGCCGGCGACTGAATCTGATGTCAGTCTGACCGGATCGAGCGTAGGACCTCGTCGTACGTACCGGGGAGATCGTGTCGGACTGGTCGCCGTCCCCTGCAGGTTTATTCCAACCTGTCCTACAAAAAGATCAGCCAGCGTCTGATTGTGTCGGGCGCTGGAGACAGGATACTGGCGGTTATTTACAAGTCGAAACAAAATTCCCATGATTAGCGTCGTAATTCCCGTACACAACGAGGCGGCGCTGTTGGGGGGTTGCCTCGAAGCCATCGAGCGCGCTGCGCGCGACGCCCGACTCGAGTCAGAGCCGGTGGAAGTTGTCGTTGTTCTGGACGCGTGCACCGACCGTTCCGCCGCCATTGCCGTGCACCATCGCGCGCAGATCGTCTCCCTCGACGCACATTGCGTCGGCGCAGCGCGTGCCCTCGGCGCATCCTTTGCGATGGATTCCGGCGCGCGGTGGATCGCCTTTACCGACGCCGATACCATCGTCCCGGCCGACTGGTTGAGTGCGCAAATGGCAGCGGCGGCCGACGCGGTGTG
>VBCL01000010.1:8055-10311 GCA_005888865.1 Betaproteobacteria bacterium
AGCGCTTTTTGCTGCACTACGGTGCCCTCGACGCGCGCCATGTCCACGGGGCAAATCTGGGGTTGTCGGTCGCGGCGTATCGCATGTCGGGGGGTTTTCGCCCTCTGCCACAGGGCGAGGATGCGGCACTGGTCTCTTCGCTTATCGAGCGTGGCGTCGAGGTCGCCTGGAACGCATCTCCGCGCGTGACGACGAGTGCACGATGGGACAGCGCAGTCGAAGGAGGACTCGCGTCAGTGCTGCGCGACTTGCGCGAGACGTGTCTGGCCGAAGCCGGCGCCACCGCACCACTTGCAGCCTGACATCCGACGTCTTGTCCTACACGGCCAGCCACGGGGCAGCGCCGCTGGTAGGATGTCTCTCGCCGTCGATCTGCAGGCCGCTTGACCGGTCGGCGTTCCGATGCTACTTTCCTAAGACTGCGCTCGGACTAGACCGGGGTCCGGGATGCGAGGTCGGCACGTACCCCGAGATTTTCCGGATCCGTCGGGTTCCCTTGTGTGAAGAAGGCGTGCCGCGCCGCTTGCGGCGCGTGAGCGTGCGTGCGCGTTCTTTTCGGACGCCAGCCCGTCCGCTGGCGTCGAGCGCAGGTCGGATCGGTACGTTCGCCTCGAGCGTACCGGGGGGTTGCGGCGGTCTCGATTCGGTTCGGCACCGCCGTGCAAATGTGCGCGCGAAGCGATGCGGGTGGGTGAGTACCGATGCAGTTGCAACGTTGGAATGTTGGTGTGTTGATTGCGGCGCTGGTCGCGGTCGTGATGGGCGCTTTGATGGTACGCGACAGCGACGGCCCGAGGCGCGCGCTTGTCAACTCGGTCTTCCGCGATGCCCGTCCCGTGCTCGATCCCTTCCTGATCGAGCTCGAGGAGCGCACCTTTCGCTTCTTCTGGGATACCGCGAATCCGAAGAACGGCCTGATCCCGGACCGCTATCCGACACCCTCGTTTTCGAGCATCGCAGCGGTAGGCTTCGGGCTCACCGCGTATCCGATCGGCATCGAACGCGGCTATGTCACCCGCGAAGCCGCGCGCCAGCGGGTGCTGGCCACGTTGCGATTCTTCCACGATGCGCCGCAGGGCTCGTCGGCCCACGGGGTTTCCGGCTACAAGGGGTTCTTCTACCATTTCATCGATATGAAGACCGGGGAGCGGTTCGAGGACAGCGAGCTCTCCACAGTCGATACGGCGATCCTGCTCGCCGGCATGCTTTTCTGCCAGTCGTACTTCAGCGGACCGGAACACGAGGAGATCGAGATCCGCGAGCTCGCCGAGGACATCTATCGCCGCGTGGACTGGGGCTGGGCGCAGCCGCACGCGCCGGCAATCAGTCTCGGCTGGTCGCCCGAGGACGGATTTCTCGAATACGACTGGCGCGGCTACAACGAGGCGATGCTGGTCTATCTGCTGGCGCTGGGCTCGCCGACCTTCGCGGTTGGGCAGCAAGCCTGGACCGAATGGACCAGCACCTACGACAAGAGCTGGCGCAAGGTCTTCGGCCAGGAATACCTGAGCTTCGCGCCCCTCTTCGGCCACCAGTACACGCACGTATGGATGGATTTTCGCAAGATCCAGGACGATTACATGCGCCGGCGCGGGCTCGACTATTTCGAGAACAGCCGTCGGGCCATCTACGCGCAGCAGGCCTACGCGATCGCCAATCCGCTGGGCTGCCAGGGTTACGGCGCGATGATGTGGGGGATCACGGCGAGCGATGGGCCGGCCGATGTCGAGCTCGAGGACGCGAGCGGCAAGCGCAGGTTCCGCGCCTACGCCGCGCGAGGCACCGATACGCACGACGATTGCACGCTCGCGCCTACGGCGACGGTGGCCTCGATCCCGTTCGCACCCGAGCTGGCGATTCCGGCGGTGCTCGAGATGCATCGCCGCTTCGGGCAATATATCTATTCCAAATATGGCTTTTTCGACGCGTTCAATCCAAGCTTCCATTTCGACGTGCCTCTGAGCCACGGCCGAGGCGTGGCTGGATTCGGCTGGGTCGACGTCGACTATCTCGGCATCGATCAGGGGCCGATTTGCGCGATGATCGAAAACCAGCGCACCGCGCTGGTCTGGCGCATCATGAAGACGAATCCGCACATCAGGCGGGGTCTGGAGCGCGCCGGTTTCTCCGGCGGCTGGCTGTCCACGACGCAGTAGCTCGCCCCGCGGCGGTCGCGCCGCGGGTATGGTGGTTGCCGCTGATGGTCATCGGCGCCATCCTCCTCGCCACCGGCTGCAGCCCGCGCTCCGCGGACCA
>VBCL01000010.1:10326-20559 GCA_005888865.1 Betaproteobacteria bacterium
TCGTTCGTTTCTGGGCCATGGGTCGCGAAGGCGAGGTTGTCACCGAGCTCATCCCCGAGTTCGAACGAACGCATCCCGGCATCCGGATCAGCGTCCAGCAGTTGCCGTGGAGCGCCGCCCACGAAAAACTCCTCACGGCGTTCGCCGGGGATTCCACGCCCGACGTCTGCCAGCTCGGCAATACCTGGATTCCCGAATTCGTCGCGCTGCATGCGCTCGAGCCTCTCGACGGTCGGCTCGCCGGGTCGCAGACGATCGATCCGCACGACTATTTCCCCGGGATCTGGGACACCAACGTCGTCGAGGGCAAGCTCTACGGCGTGCCGTGGTACGTCGACACGCGGCTCCTGTTCTATCGTCGCGATCTGCTGGCGCAGGCCGGGTTCGCCGCGCCGCCGCGGTCGTGGAACGACTGGCAGCAGATGCTCGCCGCGATCAAGGCACGCGCCGGTGCCGATCGCTACTCGATCCTGCTGCCGTTGAACGAGTTCGAGCCGCTGCTCGTTCTCGCCCTGCAGCAGGATCCGCGACGAAGGCCGCTTCGGCAACTTCGAAAGCCCCGGCTTCAAGCGTACGTTGCGCTTCTACGTCGAGATGTTCCAGCGCGGGTGGGCTCCGCCGCTGACCAACGCCGACGTCTCCAACGTCTGGAGCGAATTCGCCCGCGGTTACTTCTCCTTCTACATCACCGGGCCGTGGAACATCGGCGAGTTCAAGCGCCGGCTGCCACCCGAACGGCAGGATAGCTGGATGACCGCGCCCCTGCCCGGACCCGACGGCGCGGGGCCTTCCATCGCGGGCGGATCGAGCTTCGTGGTCTTCGGCGCCTCGCGCGTCAAGACTGCGGCGTGGCAATGGATCGAATATCTCTCACGTCCCGATGTCCAGAGTCGCTTTCACGCGCTGACCGGGGATCTGCCGCCGCGACGCGCGACCTGGATCGAGGGGCGCATCGCCGACGATGTGTACGCCCGCGCCTTCCGCGACCAGCTCGAGCGCGTGAAGCCCGCGCCCAAGGTGCCGGAATGGGAGCGCATCGCCAACGAGCTGCGGCTGGTCGCCGAACGGACCGTGCATGGACAGATGTCGATCGACGAGGCCGCCGCCGAGCTCGATGCACGCGCCGATCGAATCCTCGAGAAGCGCCGCTGGATACTCTCTCGCCGGAATGTCCCGTGAGACGCAACAGGGCCGCATGGTGGTTCGTCGTACCTGCGCTCGCCGTCATCGGCGTGTTCTTCTTCCTGCCGGTGCTCGCCGCGCTGGCGCTCTCCATCACCGATTTCGACATCTATGCACTCGCGGACTTGCGCAATCTGCGGTTGGTCGGCTTGCGCAACTACGTGGAGCTCCTGCAACGGCCGCTTTTCTGGCAGGCGCTCGGCAACACGCTCTACTTCGTCGTGGTCGGCGTCCCGCTGTCGATTGCGATCTCGCTCGGCTCAGCCCTGCTGCTGCACTCCCGTGCGGCGCGATTCAAAGGGTTCTTCCGCACCGCACTGTTCGCGCCGGTCGTCACCACGCTGGTCGCCGCCGCCGTCGTCTGGCGCTATCTTTTCAATACCCGCTACGGCTGGCTCAATTATGCGCTGGGTGGCCTCGGTATCGCACCGATCGACTGGCTCGGTGATCCGCACTGGGCCATGCCGGCGATCATCGTCTTCGCGGTGTGGAAGAACTTCGGCTACAACATGATCATCCTGCTCGCCGGGCTGCAGGCGATTCCCGCGGAGCTCTACGAGGCGGCACGCATCGACGGCGCGTCGCTCTGGCGGCAGTTTCTCTACGTCACGCTGCCGATGCTCTCGCCGATCCTGCTCATGGTCAGCATCCTGACGGTTGCCGGCTACTTCCAGCTCTTCGCCGAACCGTACGTGATGACCCAGGGTGGCCCGCTGCAGAGCACCGTCAGCGTTCTCTACCTCATGTACGACGAGGGCTTCAAGTGGTGGAACCTCGGTTCCGCGTCGTCGGTGGCGTTCGTTCTGTTCCTTCTGATCTTCGCCGTCACGGTCGTGCAACTGCGGTGGATGCGACGGAGTGGCGTCGCATGAAACCGCGCTTCGGCGCGCCGGTAGTCAACGCAGCGCTCTTCGGCGTGGCGCTCATCACGGCGTTCCCGTTGCTGTGGATGGTGTCGGTGTCGCTGATGGCGTCGGGCGAAGCCAGCGCGATTCCTCCGCCGCTGCTGCCGGCGCATGCGTCGTTCGACAATTATCGCGAGCTCTTCGCGCACGGCGGGCTGTGGCGCTACCTCGCCAACAGCGTTTTCCTGGCCACCACGGCCACCCTCGCTTCGCTGGTATTCAATGTCGCCGCCGGCTACGCCTTCGCCAAGCTCCGCTTCCCCGGCCGCGACCGCATTTTCCGAACGCTGCTCGGCGCGCTGGTGATCCCTGGCCAGGTGGCGATGGTGCCGCTGTTCCTCCTGCTCAAGCAGCTCGGGCTCGTCAACAGCTACGGCGGCGTGATCGTGCCGGCGCTGGCGAGCATCTTCGGGATCTTTCTCGTGCGTCAATACGCACTGTCGATTCCCAACGAGCTGCTCGAAGCGGCGCGCATCGACGGGGCGAGCGAGCTCCGTATCTTCGTCTCGGTCGTGCTCCCGGCGCTGAAACCCATCATCGTGACACTGGCGGTATTCACGCTGCTTGGAACGTGGAACGACTTCATGTGGCCGCTGATCGTGCTGACCGACAAGGATCTCTACACCTTGCCGGTGGCGCTCGCCGCGCTCTCGAGAGAGCACGTGCAGGACGACGAGCTGATGATGGCGGGCTCGGTGGTCACCATATTGCCCGTGCTGCTCGTCTTCCTCTCGCTTCAGCGCTATTACCTGCAAGGGCTCCTCGCAGGCAGCGTGAAGGGATGATGCGTTCGAACCCATCTGCCGCGCGAGGGCGCGCCGCCGCACGCGCCGGGTTCATCGCGGTCCTGGTCTGCGTCGCGGCCTTGAGCACTCCGCTCGCGGCGCAGCCTAGCGCGCCGGCGCGCATTCTCGATCGCTTCGACGAACCCGCGATGTGGCAACCCGTCGTGTCCGACGGTGTGCGCGCGTCGGTGCATCCTGCCGCCGGGCCGGCCGGCCCCGCGCTGCGCCTGGATTTCGATCTCGGAGGCACGGCGGGTTACGCGGCGGCGCGGCGCGCTTTGCCGGTGGATCTGCCGGCGAACTACGAAATCTCGTTTTATCTGCGCGCCGATGCGCCGGTCAACGAGTTCCAGGTGAAGCTGGTCGACGCGAGCGGCGAGAACGTGTGGTGGTTCCATCGGCCCGACTTCGAGTTTCCGCACGAATGGCGGCTTGTGAAGATCAAGAAGCGCCAGATCGAATTCGCCTGGGGGCCGACCGCGGATCGCGCGTTGCGACGTGCTGCCATGGTCGAGTTCGTCGTCAACGCCGGCCGCGGCGGTGGCAGCGGATCACTCTATGTCAGCGATCTCGCACTGCGCGAGCTCCCGCCGGAAGGGGGCGTTCTTCCGGCCCCGTCGGCACGCGCATCCTCGTCCGTGCCCGGCGCCGGCCCGGCACAAGCCGTGGACGGAAATCCAGCCACCGCATGGACGAGCGACCCGGCGACTGGCAGGTCGCAGAGCCTGACGATCGATCTCGGGTTGACGCGGGAATTCGGCGGCCTTGTGCTCCGCTGGCGTCCGGATGCGTTCGCGTCGCGCTACGACGTGCAGTTTTCGGACGACGGCGAGCGCTGGCAGACCGTGCAAAGCGTGACCGACGGCCGCGGCGGCCCGGATCCGCTGCGTCTCCCCGACGCCGAGACGCGCTTTGTGCGGCTCGCGCTCACCGACGGGCCGGCAGACCACTACAGCCTCGCCGAGGTTGAGATCCGGGATCTCGCCTTCGGCGCCACACCCAACGCGTTCATCGCCGCACTCGCGCGTGAGGCACCGCGCGGGAGCTATCCGCGCGGCTTCTCCGGTGAGCAGCCTTACTGGACGCTGGTCGGGATCGACGGCGGCGAGGAAACGGGACTGCTCTCCGAGGACGGCGCGCTCGAAGTCGCCCGAGGCGGATTCTCGATCGAGCCGTTCGTCCTCGCCGATGCGCGCGTCGCGAGCTGGGCCGATGTCGAGGCGCAGCCGTTTCTCGTCGACAATTACCTTCCGATGCCGGGCGTCCGCTGGCGAGATCCACGGTGGGAGCTGCGGGTCACGACCTTCGCCACGGGTGAACGCGCACGCTCGCAACTCGTGGCGCGATACGATCTGATCAACCGCACCGCGAAACCTCTGACGTTGACCCTCGTGCTGGCCGTGCGTCCGTACCAGGTGAATCCGCCGGCGCAGTTTCTGAACATCGTCGGCGGCGTGAGCGCGATTCGCGATATCGCCTGGGACGGCGCAGCGCTGTCCGTCGATGGAAGACCCAGGGTTTTTCCGCTGCGTCCACCCCGCCGCGTCGGGGCTTTTTCCTTCCGCGCGGGTCCCGTACCCCGGATCCTCGCCGGCGAGTGGTCCGATACACACCGCGTCCGCGACGACACCGGGTTCGCTTCCGCCGCGCTCGCCTACCCGTTCAGGCTTGCGCCGCATGCGTCGCAGCGCATTGGCCTCGTCGTGCCGCTTTCCGGTCCCGCGGCGACGCCGACGGTCGACCCGACGCCGGACGGAAGGACGCAATCCGCGTGGCTCGAACGCGAAGAGCGTTCGGTGGCCGCAGCATGGAAGCAGAAGCTCGACCGCGTGGGCTTGCGGGTCCCACGCCAAGCGCAGCCGCTGGTCGACACACTGCGCACCGCGCTCGCGCATCTGCTGATCACCCGCGACGGGCCGATACTCCGACCGGGAACGCGATCGTATGCGCGCTCGTGGATTCGCGACGGTGCCATGATCTCGGAATCGCTGCTGCGTCTCGACCAGTCCTCGGTCGCGGCGGATTACCTGCGCTGGTACGCCCCCTATCAATTCCAGAACGGCAAGGTCCCCTGCTGCGTCGACCGGCGCGGCGCGGATCCTGTTCCGGAAAACGACAGTCCGGGCGAATTCATCTTCCTCGCCGCCGAAATCTACCGATACACAAACGATCGCGCCTTGCTCGAGGCGATGTGGCCGCACGTTGAAAGGGCCGCGCGCTATCTCGAGACGCTGCGCCAGTCGGAGCGCAGCGAGGCGAGCTTCGCGCCGGGGAAGCGCGCGTTTTACGGCATGCTGCCCGCGTCGATCAGCCACGAAGGTTACGCCGCGAAACCGATGCACTCCTATTGGGATGACTTCTGGGCGGCGAAGGGCTACGACGCGGCGCATGCAATCGCGGTCGCGCTCGGCCGCAATGAGGCTGCATCTCGTTTTTCGACGCAACGCGAGGAATTCCGGCGCGATCTGACGGCGTCACTCGATGCAGCGGCCGCGACGCACGCAATCGACTATCTCCCGGGCTCGGCCGAGCTTGGCGATTTCGACCCCACGTCGACGAGCATCGCCTTCGCGCCGCGCGGTGACGCGCGGGATCTGCCCTCTGCGCTGGTCCATCCGACGTACGAGCTATACTGGCGCCAGTTCAACGACCGGCGCGACGGGCACGCCGCCTGGGACGATTACACGCCCTACGAGCTGCGCAACGTCGCGACTTTCGTGCGCCTCGGTTGGCGCGATCGCGCACAGGAACTCCTCGAGTTCTTTCTTGCTGGCCGGCGTCCCGCCTCCTGGAATCAATGGGCGGAAGTGGTGGGACGGGATCCGAGACAACTTCGCTTCGTCGGCGACATGCCGCACGCATGGGTCGAATCCGATTTCATCCGCTCGATGCTCGATCTGTTCGCCTACGAGCGCGACGCCGATGGCGCGCTCGTGCTCGGCGCGGGCATCCCGGCCGAGTGGCTCGACGGCCGCGGCATCGCGGTCGAGGGCTTGCGCACGCCCTACGGCGCGTTGTCGTATTCGCTTCGGCGGCAGGGCCCGCGTACTCTCCTTCACCTCGCTCCGGGGGCGCGGGTTCCGCCGGGCGGGTTTGTCTTCATCTGGCCCGAGGCGCAAGTGCCGCGTTCGACGCGGGTGAACGGCAAGCTCGCGAGCTGGCAGAATCGCGAGCTCGTGATCCGCGAACTCCCGGCAGAGGTCGTGGTCCAGCCATAATCGGCGCTCGTTGGTGTACCCCCACGCTTGCGGCCTCATTGACCCATTCGGCCGCTGCGCTGCCCCCAAAAGCGGGGGCGCAGTTCGCGCCTTGGGGCGGCCCTGCGGCGCTCATCCGCGAACGAGAAGACATGCCATCGGCCATCGAATTTCCTGACGAATTCCTGTGGGGGGCCGCGACCTCGGCGTATCAAATCGAGGGCTCGCCACTGGCCGACGGCGCCGGGCCGAGCATCTGGCAGCGATTCGCGCACACGCCAGGCATGGTTCGCGACGGTGATACGGGCGACGTCGCCTGCGACCACTATCGGCGCTACGCCGATGACGTCGCCTTGATGCACGGCCTCGGATTGAAGGCGTATCGCTTCAGCACATCCTGGAGCCGGGTCTTGCCGCGCGGCCGCGGCGCGGTGAACCGGGCAGGGCTCGATTTCTATGACCGGTTGGTCGATATCCTGCTGAAGAACGGCATCGAGCCCGCGATCACGCTGTTCCATTGGGATCTCCCGGCCGCACTCGACGATCTGGGCGGCTGGCTCAATCCGGATATCGCCGGCTGGTTCGCCGACTATGCAACAACCATGTTCCGCAAGCTCGACGATCGCGTGAAGATGTGGGCGACGCTCAACGAGCCGTGGGTCGTCACCGATGGCGGCTATCTCCACGGCGCGCTCGCGCCCGGGCACCGTAACCGATTCGAGGCGCCGATCGCGACCCACAACCTGCTGCGCGCGCACGGCGCGGCGGTGCAAGCGTACCGTGCCGAGGGCAAGCATCGCATCGGTGTCGTGGTGAACCTCGAGCCCAAGTATCCGGCCTCCGACGATCCGGCCGATCGCGCCGCCACGGCACGCGCCGACGCGTACATGAACCGGCAGTACCTCGATCCGGTATTCCTCAAGCGCTATCCCGCGGAACTCAAGGAGATCTTCGGCGAAGCCTGGCCGGACTGGCCAGCCGAAGATCTGTCGCTCATCGCCCAGCCGATCGATTTTCTCGGCGTCAATTACTACACGCGAAACGTTACCCGCTTCGATGCGCACGCCTGGCCGCTGCGCGCTTCACCGGTTCGGCAGACGCGAGCCACGTACACCGAAACCGGATGGGAAGTTTTCGCGCAGGGGTTGACCGACACGCTCGTCTGGGTCAAGGAACGCTACGGCAATCCGCCGGTGTATGTCACCGAGAACGGCGCGGCGTTTTTCGATCCGCCGACCGCAGAAGGCGATCGAGTGGAGGATCCATTGCGCGTCGCCTATCTGCGCAAGCACATTGGCGCGATCCACGCCGCCGTCCGGAGTGGCGTGAATCTGCGCGGCTATTTCGTCTGGTCGCTCCTCGACAATCTCGAATGGTCGCACGGTTTTTCCAAGCGCTTCGGCATTGTGCACGTCGACTTTGCAACGCAGAAGCGCACACCCAAGGACAGTGCGCGTTTCTATTCCCAGGTCATCGCCACGAACGGGCGCGTGCTGAACAATACCAGCTCCTAACGTTCCGTCGTCGTTCCCGAGCACGTACCTATCGCGGAAGCTGGATGAAGAACAGCGCGTCGCAGCGCAGTATCGACGGGGCGCACGAGATCGAGCTGGTCTGTGCCTGCCAGTTGCGGATGTTGACGTAGTAGTCGACTCCGGGCATCAATCCAACTGCGCCACCCGACGATCCGCCGAGCACGAAGTATTCGGTGGGCTCGCTGGTTTCCGCACGCAGCAACGGCCCGTTGTTGCCGGTGGGATCGTCGGGCCGGAAGTCACAGGCGACGCGCGAGATCGTGAGCTCACGCGGAGTCGGCGGCCCCGCGAACTCCGCAACCGTGATGCGTCCGGTCTGCGTGCTCGTGGCGTTGACCGGGATCGAGAGCTTCACGACCCACACGCCGTTCCAGGCGAACCCGGGCGCGTCGGCGAAGTCGCGCGACTGGATCTGCGTGTTGACCCAGCCTAGATCGCTGAACAGATAACTCGGATATTGCCCGCACAGGCCGGGCGGCGGGGGCGGGCTTGCCTGCCAGCTCAGACTCGTCGATACCGCCGGACCCGTGCCGCCGGCATTGCTTGCGCTGACCGAATACGTCTGCACACCGGCCACCGGTGAACGCGCTTCGCACAGGCTTGTTCCGCTCCCGCAGTTGCCCCAGTTGTAGCCCGTCGGCGTATTGCTGCATTCGGCCTTGAGCAGCGCCAGCGAATTGGCCACCGGCGGCACGGTGTTCAAGCTCACGATCATGCTGCACACAGGTGGCGGTGGGAGGCTTCGCCAACGGACGTCGATCGACGCCGGCGCGCTCGTTCCGCTCGCATTGCTGGCGACGACCGTATAAGTCTGCGTTGCCGCGACCGATGCGCTTGCGTCGCAGCGTCCGCCGCTGCTCGAGCAGCCCGTCCACGCGAAACCGGTTGGACTGCCGCTGCAATTGGCAAACAGCGTGATGGTGGTTCCGACGTAGGGCGCGGTATCGGTCGCTATCGGCGTGCACACCGGCGCGCTCGCACCCCCCGAAGCGTTGACCGGCGAGCACATCGCGGTCGGCGCCGGTCCGGGGCCGTAGCCCTCCGCGACATAGCCCTTTGCGACCATCGCCAGTAGCACGGAAACGTCGGTCGTGTAGCGGTGATTCGAATCGATGCGCTGATTCCAGGCGCGATAGATCGGAATGCTTCCGGCGGGACATTGCCCCGTGTTCAGGTTGGGAAGGAAGACCTCGAAGACATCGTAGCTCTCCAGCAGCCAGGCGCCGGGAAAGCGTTGCAGGACCTGCTGGCATTCCAGCGGCGAAGCGGAATAGAAATGCGAATCGAGCCCGGCCGCCGGGCTACCGTAGAAACGGCAGACGGTCGAGGAACCGGCGACTGCCGAGCCTGCGGCGTAGACGTTGAAGCTCAGACCGGTTCGAGCCCAGCCTGGAAACTGTCCGCCGTCCAGCGCGGCAATTTCGAGCGGCAGGGCAGTGACGAAGTAGTGATCGAGCGCGGGATCGTAGTATTCGATCGCGGAGATGATCGCGGCACCTGCGACGCCGCTTGCACCGGCGAGTGCGAACGCGGCGAGCACAAGGTTGTGGAATGCGCGCATTGGCTGGGGCGCCGACGACGGCGCGCCAACTATCGGCGAAAGCGCGGAAACCGGGTATCAGTCCCGGTCTGATTCGGCTGTAGGACGAGCGCTTACCGGACGCCTAGGCGGCGACTCAGCGCTCAGCCGAGGTTTTTCTCGTAGTACAGACTGAACGGGTCGTCGCGATACTCACCGAATGGAAGCCTGCGCCGAAACCCGAAGCCTTCGTACAGCCCGATCGCGGCCAACTCGTAGATGCCGGTTTCCAACCGCAACAGCGTGACCCCGCGCTGTCGCGCATATTCCGCGAGGTGGTTCAACATCAACTTGCCCAGGCCGATGCCGCGGAACGCGGGCTGTACGTACATGCGCTTGACCTCGGCATACTCCACGCCGTAGAGCTGCACGCCGGCGCATGCTGCTGAGGCGCCATCGTAGTGGACAACGAAAAACGCGACGGCCTCGCGCAGGAGCTTCTGCACCGAATATCCATGGCGACTCTGTTGCGGGTAGCCGCGCGAGCCGAGATGCGCGTCGAGCTCGGCGATCAGTGCGAGGGCATCGCTGCTATCGGGCCTCGCCTCGGTAATGTGCGCGCGCGAGCGGACCATTGGTCGTAACGATGAGGGGCGAATGTACCGGACGTGCAGTGTACCGCTGCATCGGGCGACCGCCGCTACATCGGGCGACCGCCCGCTCATGAGGTGCCCTCCCCGATGATCACTACAGAATGCCTAGTGGCGGATTTTCTTACAAAGCAATGACGATCCCTTCGATGCGTTCCGGTAACTCCGAGAAAAATAAGGAGAAAATACGAATGTCCCAGGCCTTGCTTACCTCGCTATCCGTTGCGGGCAGCGAAACGGCCCCGGGGGGAGCCAAAAAAATGATGGAACAACGCCAGATTGGGCCCGGGGCGGATCCCGTGCACCTGAGCTTCAGCGAACGACGCCAGCCGCTCCTTCGCGGCGCCGGCCGGCGCTACATGCTCGCGCGCGGGGACCAGCTTGCGTTTGCCGCGGAAGTCGTCCGATTCGGATTCGCTCCGGATGATTTTGCCCTGGACATCGACCGGGTGCGCGGCAA
>VBCL01000011.1 GCA_005888865.1 Betaproteobacteria bacterium
AGATCGCCGCCGCCGATTTCATCCTGTCGATCCTGCCGCCGGGCGACGCGGTGGCGCTGGCGCAGCGCTTTGGCGGGCCGCTCACGGCCAGCAACAGCAAGCCGGTCTATGTCGACTGCAACGCGGTCGCCCCGCGCACCGCCGAGCGCATCGCCGCCGCGATCGCGCCGACTGGTGCCCCTTTCGTCGACGCCGGCATCATCGGCGCGCCGCCGAAAGCAAACGACGCCGGCCCGCGCATCTATGCCTCCGGTCCGCACGCGGCGCGCTTTGCCGCGCTGAAAGAGTTCGGTCTCGACATTCGCGTGCTCGGCGGACCGATGAGCGCGGCTTCGGCGCTGAAGATGTCCTATGCGGGCATCACCAAAGGCACGCAGGCCTTGGGCGCGGCGATGCTGCTCGCGGCAACCCGCGGCGGCACGGCGGACGCGCTGTTCGCGGAGTTGCAAAGCAGCCAGCCGCAGATATTGGCCTGGCTCAAGCGCAGCTTGGCGCAGATGCCGCCCAAAGCCTACCGCTGGGTTGCGGAAATGCACGAGATCGCCGATTTCGTCGGCGAAGACCCCTCCGCGCACGAGCTCTATCTCGGCGCCGCGCATTTCTACGAGCAGATCGCGCGCGATTTTGCGCGCGAGAAGAAGGACGTCGCGGCGCTCGAGGCGTTTTTGAGCAAGGGCGCAGATCCGTAGCATGGGTTGCGCCCTAAGGCCGTTTACGCCCGTCTTCGACGGGCTACGGCAAAACCCATCAGCGAATCGCCCAAGGCTCGTTTCCCTAGCCCTGGATCCCGGCGCTCCGCTTCGCTCCGGCCGGGACAGGTGCATCCCGAAACCTCACAGCCGCTCCTGTAAGAAGCGCATGAGGCGCGGCGCCAGAAAGCCGGAATAGCTCCGAGCCTCCTCGATCGGGTCGTTGAGCCAATAATGCGGCGCGCCCTGCACGATGCAGGGGCGCACGAAAAAGTTGGCTTGCTTGAGCCGCAATAGGAATGCGTCGGTCTGCGCGCGGCGGTTGACGAGGTCGTCCTCGGTGCCCACGGCCAGAAACACGCCGATCTGGTTGTTGGCGAAGGTCGCGTAATTGATCGGCGAGGCATCGAAATAGCGCTGCGGATCGTCCATCGGCACGCAGCCCATAAAATTCTCGATGTTGTTCTCGCGCGGACTCTGCAGCTGGTAGCGCTGCCACATCTCGACGAGATCGTAGACGCCGTAGACGCCGACGAATGCCTTCACCTTGGTGCTCGCCGCGGCATGGGCATCGCCCGGATAGGCGTCTTTGAACTTGTCTGCCCCGAGCGCCGCGAGCGCGGTGAGATGCGCGCCGGCGGAAGCGCCGAAGAGGCCGATGCGCGCGGGATCGAGCTTGAACTCGCCCGCGCTGCCGCGCACGAATTGCACCGCCGCGCGAACGTCAGTGACCGCCTGCGGAAACATTTTCCGGCCCTTCGTCGCGAGGCGATAGCTGATCGCGAACAGCGCATAACCGCGCGCGGCGAGATAAGGTCCCCAATACTGGAAGGCGCTGCGCGCGCCCGCCTGCCATCCGCCGCCATGGGCGGCAACGAGCGCGGGAAACGGCCCGGCGCCGGCGGGCAGATAAAGGTCGCCCGCGAGCGCAACGCCATCGTGGGTGGCGTAGGTAATGCCGCTACGGGTTTCGATTTGTTGTTGGGATGTGGGCATTGCGTTTCCTCATGGGCGCACGGTGCGCGACCCTCGCCCCGCGTAGCGAAGCGAAGCGGGGAGAGGGTGGCCTGAGCCTTAAGCGCGTTCACGCGCGTCTTCGACGCGTATGGCGAAGGCCGGGTGAGGAGCACCTGGCAACGCGAATCAAGCCCGCACACCTGCTCGCGTTTAGCCCCTCACCCGGCTCGCGCCTTCGGCGCTCGCCACCCTCTCCCCGCTAACGCGGGGCGAGGGTCAGAACCTCAGGCGCGGGCGTAGCGGCCGCGGTTGAAGAAGCGGTCCTTGTCCTCTTCGGAGGCGGTTTCGCGGTTCGATTTGATGACGGAAACTTTTGCGAGCGCGGCCTTGACCGCGGGACGCTCGCTGATCGCGTTGAACCAGCGCGCGAGATTCGGATTGTCTTCCCACTTTACGCCCTGCGCATCGTGGTTGCGCGTCCACGGGAAGGTGGCGATGTCGGCGATGGAGTACTCCTGCCCGCCGAGATACGGCACCTGGCCGAGCCGTGTCTCCAAAAGCTCGTAGAGGCGCTTGAGCTCCGAGTTGTAGCGCCCCATTGCATAATCATTGCCCTTGGGCGCGAACAACTTGAAATGCGTCCACTGCCCGAACATTGGCCCGACCCCGGTGAGCTGGATCAGCAGCCACTGCAGCACTTCGTATCTTTTCGCCATGTCTTTCGGCAGAAACTTTCCGGACTTCTCGGCGAGGTACATGAGAATCGCGCCGGACTCGATCACTGTGAACGGCTTGCCGCCCGGACCCTCGTGATCGACGATCGCCGGGATCTTGTTGTTGGGGTTGATCTTGGAAAATTCCGGCTTGTACTGCTCGCCCTTCCAGACGTCGACGAAGTGCTCCTTGTAGAGGAGCCCGCATTCTTCGAGCATGACGTAGATTTTCTGCACGTTCGGGCTGGTGAGCGCGTAAAGATCGATCATGGGATGTGCCCCTACTCTTGCGGTTTTCAGCAGATCGTCATGCGCGGACCTGATCCGCGCATCCATCTTCTAGGCAAAAAGTGTTTACGATGATGGATTGCCGGGTCAAGCCCGGCAATGGCGGAATGTCTTCACGCCGGAGGGTGGGCATTGCCCTCGCGACCTTGACCGCGCGCATAGTCGTCGGCGCAATGCCCACGCGTTGTTCCGCGTGGGCAAAATCACCGACAGGTTTACATGACCCGCTTTCCTAGCGACGCGATTTTGCCCACCCTAGCCACGGTTCTTTCGCCGGATCAGACGATATAGAGTGTGCGCCGCGGCGATACTGGAAATCGAAGATGGCCGAGAGCAAGCGACTGACCGGCCGCATCGCGGCTGAACACATCAAGTTGATGGCGGTGCCGCGCCCGCCGCAGGGCGCCGTCGCGCGGCTCATCGCGCTCGGCGATGCAACCGGCATCATTTCCGACACCATGGACGAGCTCGGCATCGCGGCGGGGGTGATCGCCGCCTCCGTGCTCAAGCCGACCATTGCCGGCCGCACGATCGCCGGGCCGGCGCTGACCGTGCGCAACATTCTTCAGCGCATTGATCCGATCGAGGGCGCGCGGCAGCACGTCAATCGCATGGCCGAGTTCGAGGCGCACAACCTCGCGCAGCAAGGCGACGTGCTGGTGGTCCAAGGTGTGGCCAACGTCTCCAACATGGGCGGCATTTCCGCGCAAACCGGCAAACGCCAGGGCGAGATCGGCGCGATTGTTGAAGGCGGCGTGCGCGACATCGCCCATTCCCGCGCGATCGGCTATCCGATCTGGGCGCGCGATCTCACCCCGGTCACCGGGAAGTGGCGCATCGAGACGGTGGAGATCAACGGCCCCATCGAGATCGGCGCGGTGCGCGTTGCGCCCGGCGATCTCGTCGTCGCCGACGACACCGGCGTGTGCTTCATTCCGCGCGATGTCGTGCTCGAGGTGCTCGACACGGCCGAGCAGAAGGCGAAGGCGGAAGCCGTGCGCTGCAAGGCGATCGACGATGGCGTGCCGGTGCCCGACATCTCCCGCGCGACGTATGGGCAGAAGTAGCTATCGAGTCATGCTGCGCCATCGCGTTCGTAAAAGCTCCTTGCGAAGAGTGATGGATGCGCGGGTCAAGCCCGCGCATGACCGTGTAGCACTTGTAGCCCGCATGAGCGAAGCGAAATGCGGGGCAAAGGCGCATCAGATCCCGGATGTCGCTTCGCTCATCCGGGCTACTCGTTACTCGCGAAGCGCAGCGCCGCGGTCTCCTGCCGTAGAGCAGCTCCCGTCTAGCGACCCTGCCCTTTGCGCTTGCGCTTCGGCATTTGCGCCCTCGCCTCTTTCTCCATGCGAGCGGGCAACTTGCGCAGCGCCGCCGGCCTCGGCGTGCGACGGCTCGCATTGGCCAGCAGCGACCGACGCGTATCGAACTTGGCAAAACGCCGGTATCCCTTGATGTCCTTGCGCCGGCCGACGATGCGATAGGAAAACGCGATGCTCGATTTGCCGCCTGCGAGCTCGCGCACCTCGAAGCTGTTCGACCGCTTGCGGTAAACGTAGAGCCCGCGGCAATCGCCTTCGGGCGTCACGAACACGCGATAGTCGCCGCGCTTGATCGCTTTGGCGAAATCCGCATCGAAATTGACGACGGCGCGACCGCGCTTGAGCTTCGCACTGCCGAAATCCTCGAACCAAAGCTCCGGGCTCTCGACGCAATAGAGCATGCGCTGGGTGCCGTCGGGGAAGGGCACGGCGGCGCTCTTCGTGCCGCCTACAACTACGAAGTTGCCAAAGAAAATACCGGCGTAGGAAGCGGCATTAGTCGAGTGGCCGACGAGGCCGACCCCGGCGCTGGAAAAGCCGTAGACGCCGACCTGCGCCCGCGATGTCCCGATCACGCCGGGTTGCGCGTCGGAACTGCCAATGACGCCCGCGATGCTTGGAAGATTGGGATTGGGAATCGAGGGCCCCTGAGAGCCGGAAATTGCGAGAATGCCGGAATTAGCTCCGGATACGGCAGACACGCCGGCGGATTTCTGTGATGTGGCGGAAACGCCGGCACTCGTCTGCGATGTCGCAACGACGCCGAAGCTGTTTTGCGAAACGGCGACGACGCCGGAAGCGTCGCGTGAGGTGCCGGTGACGCCGCCGGTATAATTGAGTTTCGGATCGAATGTCGGGGCGGGACCCGACTGGCCGAGGACCCCGGACGCTTTGAATGACGAACCGGCGACGCCGAAGCCCTCTGTGGCGGTGCCCCACACGCCGGCCGGAACTGAACGTTGGTCGCCGCCCCTGCCCGGGTTGTTCGGGTCGGTGAAGCGTGGCCCGAACGGAAATCCGCCCGTCTGGCCGAGGACGCCGTATGCGCGCCGCGACGCACCCCATACGCCGGTCGATGTGTCCGATTCACCTCCCACACCATTATCGAGTTGTGACCAGCCGCGGACGCCGGCGGTCAGTCTCGACGCGCCAAACACTCCGGCCACAAGACCCGGAGGAAGCCCCGAAACATCGCCGCACTGCCCGTAAACACCGGGCTGTAGAGCGTCGGTGGTCCCGGCCATGCCGGTGAATTGCAAGGACGTACCGAGGACGCCGGCATTATTCGTGTAAGCGTTTGTTGCTGGTCCGGTAGTATTGCCGTCGTCGGCACCGGCGCCGGCATATGCAAACACGCCATACCTGTTGCCGCCCACCGAGCAACCGATTCTGAAGTTCGGGTCATTCCCAGCGGTCATAGTGACGAAGCCAAAGCTGCTCGGACCCATCGCTAGGTAGTCGTAGTTGCCGCCGCCATATGCCGCGAACTGATCGTCGTCGGTTACAGACATGTGACACCCCCGTTCCACGTCGCGTGGTCGCCCACGCGATCATCGAGCGCGACCCTATCGCTCCGGTCTCGGCATGTCACGCACAGCAAACCCTGGGCAGTCTGCAGCGCCAAGAATGCTGCCGTCAGATCTGTTTGCCAGTGCCGCAGTCCTTGTCATCAACGATAGGGGCTCTTCAACGCGCTATGACGAGCGCGGGGTGAGCGCGTCCCGCGACACAGTAAGACTCAGCTCTCGGCCGACCGGCGCGCGCCGTCAGCGCTCGGTTTTGCCCCTCACCCAGACGAGATTGCGGACGCGAGTCTTGGGCCCTCTCCCCGCTTCGCTTCGCTGTCGCGGGGCGAGGGCACGTACCGCGCCACGGCGCGATCCGCGCACGAACCAAGTATCGCTTGTAGCCCGCATGAGCGCAGCGAAATGCGGGCAATGCGCGCCTCAAATCCCGGATGTCGCTTCGCTCATCCGGGCTACTCGTGATGATCCCATACTTTACCGCGCGATTACGCCGAGGCGCCAAAACTGCAAGCAAATCAGGTGCCAATAATCCGGATAAAAATCATCAGAAGTGCGGTACTTTGCTTTTTGTGGCGCGGCGCGGTAGCCTGGGGGCGGATGGGGTCTCCACCAAGCGGGGCCCCATTCGATTCTTCGCCAATAACAAAAATTATAACAAAATTAGAGGGTCTAGATGGGCGTCGTTACCAATCTGCTCGTCGTCGACGTTATTCCGTCGAGCGACAGCAGCGAAACCGACGACAGCTCCGAGCCGAGCGTCGCCGTCGATCCGCTCAATACGAACCAGATCGTCGTCGGGGCATACGGCGTCTATGTGAGCCCCTCGATCGTCAGTCCGTTTTTCACAAGCATCGACGGCGGGACGGCGTGGACCACTTACGGTGAGCTTGATCACAACGACAAATCGCTCGCCTGGAGCCAGGACGGATCGACGCTGTTTGCCGCCACGCTGGTCGACACGAGCGGCAACAACGCCGAGATCAATACCTATTCTGGAACGATCAGCGGCAGCGACTTCGGCTCGCCCATTAATACCTTCAACCCGGTACGCGATCTCGATCAACCGTGGATTCGCACCGGCTCAGGTGGCGAGGTCTATGTCGCCTACAACGACATAACCAGCACCGGCGTCGACACCGCGAATGTGCTCGTCTCCTCGAACGGCGGATCGAGCTACACTTCGGCTGCGCTCGACCGGAACTCTGGAAGCATCATTCAGGACGCGCCGGCGGTGCGCTTGGCGGTCAACGGCGCGACGGTGTACGGCGCGTTCACCCGCTGGACCAGCGTTCTCGACAGCAACGCGGACGAAACGCGCTACAACGCCGACGTCTATGTGGTTCGCTCCGATAGCGGTGGGGCAGATGGGTTCGACGCGCTGGGCTCGGGCGGGCTCGGCGTCAACGTCGCCTCGCCCACCGGCTGGTTCGCGGACACAAGCGACGGCTCCCTCACGCTCGGCAAAAACCGCACCGGCGCGGGCTCGGAGCTCGCGATTGCCGTTGACCCCAACAACGCCGGCCACGTGGTGATCGCCTACGGCACCGCGCCAGGGGCGTCGATCGACTCGGGCGAGCTGGGATTGGTCGTCACCGAATCGTTCGACAGCGGCTCGAGCTGGGCGCAGAAATTTGCGACTCCCGTGACGTCCGGAGGCATCAAATCCTCCATGCCGGCGGTGGCGATCGCCGCCGACGGCATGATCGCGATGCTTTATTGCAGTTACGATCCGAGCACCGACGAATTATCGCAGCAGCTGCTGACGACCAACGACGACTTCGCCACCAGCAGCACCATTACGCTGGCCACCGAGAGCAACGCCGCGGCGCCGGCGCCAATCGACCCCTATCTCGGCGACTTCTACGACCTCACCTGCATCGGCAATACCTTTTACGGCATTTTCGCCGCGGCAAATGCCGACAACGGCACCGATGCCTCCTTCCCCACCGTCACGTTCCAGCGCAGCTTCACCGGCACGGCCGGCACCTCGAATTTCCAGCTCGTCACGAGCAGCGGCGGCAGTCCGGTTTCCGCCTCCATCGATCCATTCTTCTTCAGCTTCATGGCCGCGGTCACGGTGTCGAGCGGCACGACCATCGTCTCCTCGGCCACCAACGAGTCCTACATCGTCGTGGACAGCGGCACCCTCGAGGTCGCGAGCGGCGGCACGGTGTCGGGCGAGATCACCATCAGCAGCGGCGGCTCCGTTCTTATCGATTCCGGCGGCACGGTGCTCGACACCCTGATCAGCAGCGGCGGCGTGCTCCAGGTCTCGAGTGGGGGCGTGGCCGATCCGACCACCATCGTCAGCGGCGGCACCGAGATCGTCAGCGCCGGCGGCACCGATAGCGGCGCGCTCATTTCGGGCGGCGAACAGGACGTATTCGGCGTGGCGAGCGGCGCCACGGTGTTCAACGGCGGCTTCGAGGTGGTCTCTTCCGGCGGCGCTGCGAGCGCCACCGTCGTCTCCAGCGGCGGCACGCTCGAGCTTCTCTCCGGCGGCAGCGTGGTCGGCGCGCTCGTCTACCCCGGCGGCTCGCTCGCGGTCGGCGCCGGCACGCCCAATGTCACCGGTCTGCGCATCATCGACGTCATCCCTGCGAGCGACAGCGCCGAAACCGACCAAAACTCCGAGCCCAGTCTGGCGGTCAATCCGCTCGCACCGACGCAGATCATCGCGGGGGCATTCGGCAATGGTCTACCCAACCCGTACTTCGAGACCACGAACGGGGGGACGACGTGGCTCGATTATGGCGAGCTGGATCACGTCGACAAATCCCTCGCCTGGAGCCCGGACGGATCGACGGCGTTCACCGCAACGCTCGTCGCCGTGGGCCCCGTTAATGCCGAGATCAAAACCTACTCCGGGACGACCAGCGGCAGCGATTTCGGCTCGCCGATCAATACCTTCAATCCGGCACACGATCTCGACCAGCCGTGGATTCGCACCGGTCCGTCCGGCCACGTCTATGTCGCCTACAACGACCTCACCAGCGCGGGCACCGATGCGGGGGGCACTGGGAACGGGGAGACAGCGAGTGTTCTCGTCTCCACGAGCGGCGGCTCCGGCTATACGCCGGTCGCGATCGACCGGGTCGGCGCAACGAATTATCAAGACGCCCCGGCGGTGCGCTTGGCGGTCAACGGCGGCACCGTCTACGCCGCCTTCACCCACTGGACTAGCGTTTACGACAGCAATGCGGACGAGACGCGCTACAACGCGCAGGTGGTTCTCGTTCGCGACGACAACGGCGGAGCCGACAGCTTTGGCGACCTGGGGTCGGGCGGCGTCGGCGTCACGGTCGCCACGCCGATTGGTTGGTTCGCCGACACCACCAACGGCTCCCTGACGCTGGGTCAAAACCGCACCGCCTCGGATCTCGCGATCGCGGTCGATCCCAATAATGCCAACCACGTCGTGGTCGCCTACGGCACCGCGCCCGGGGCGACGATCGACTCCGGAGAGCTGGGACTGGTCGTAACCGAATCGACCGATGGCGGCGCCAACTGGACGCAGAAATTTGCGACCAACTTGAGCACCAGATCCTCCCTGCCGGCGCTGGCGATCGCCACCGACGGCACCATCGCAATGCTCTATGGCAACTACGATCCGACGACCGACGAACTATCGCAGCATCTGCTGACGAC
>VBCL01000125.1:0-9268 GCA_005888865.1 Betaproteobacteria bacterium
AGCCGCAGCGCCGGCACTGGGTCTGCGGCAGGAGCGCCTCGATGCGCTCGACCAGCGTAGCGGCGGATGAATCCATCCCGCCATTCTACCGTTGCCGGCACCCGACGTTGCCGTGGGCCGCGCCCTGGCCGAGAATGTCGGGAGGACTCGTGCCGCCGCGTTATCTCCCATGCACCGCCATTCGCATTCGCACGACCACGCGCCGGCGCCGATCGCCTCGCGCGAGCGCCGCGCCTTCGGCGCCGCGCTGGCGTTGACCGCGCTGTTCGCGATCGTCGAGGCCGTGGGGGGGTGGTGGGCCGGGTCGCTGGCGCTGCTCTCCGACGCGGGCCACATGGTCACCGACGTCGCCGCGCTCTCGATCGCGCTCATCGCCCAGCGCATCGCGCAGCGGCCCCCGTCGCACCGTGCCAGCTACGGCTATGCCCGCGCGGAGGTGCTCGCGGCGTTCATCAACGCGTTGATCATGCTTGGCGTGGTCGTCTGGATCGCCGTGGAGGCCGGGCGGAGGCTCCTCGCGCCGGCGCCCGTGGCCGGCGGCGTGGTGATCCTGGTGGCAGCGGCCGGTCTCACGGTCAACCTGCTCTGCGCGTGGCTGCTCTCGCACGGCAAGACCCTCAACAGCCGCGCCGCACTGCTGCACGTGCTCTCCGACCTCGCCGCGTCGTTCGCGGCGCTGACCGCGGGGATCGTTCTCACCGTGACGGGCTGGCTGCCGATCGACCCGATCCTCTCCTTATTCGTGGCGGTGCTGATCCTGCGCTCGACCTGGCTTCTGCTCAAGGCGTCGACGCGTGTGCTCATGGAGGGTGTTCCCGCGCACCTGTCGTACGACGAGATCGGCGGCGCGCTGACGCGCGTGCCCGGAGTCTCGGCGGTTCACGACCTGCACATCTGGCACATGACCAGCGAGCGCGCCGCCCTCTCCGCGCACCTGGTCATCCGCGATCCGGACGAATGGCCGCGCACGCTCGAGGCGGCGCAGCGACTGCTCTCCGAGCGCTTCGGCATCGATCACGTGACGCTGCAACCCGCGTGGCGCGCGGCGGTGCCCGGCAAGCGCATCATTCCGGTCACGCCGGTTTCGGCCGACGACAAGCCGCGCTTGCATTGACTAGAGAACTGGAGTCACAACCAGCCGATCCTCCTGAACCACCCATACAGCACGACGTCGATCCCGACCATCGCCGCCAACGCCATCGGGTAGCCGTAGGTCCAATCGTATTCCGGAATACCCTTGAAGTTCATGCCGTAGATCCCGGCGATCAGCGTGGGGATCGCGATGATGGCGGCCCAGCCCGCAAGCTTTTTCGTCACCTCGGTCTCGTTCAGGTTGATCATGCCGAGATTGACCTGGATGGCGGTGGTCTGCATGTCGCGGATGCCCTCGATCGAGGCGTGCAGCCGCTGCAAGTGATCGAGGACGTCGCGGAAATATTCGCGCATCCCCGTGCATATATGCGGCACGCGCCCCCCGGAGAGCTTGCCGACCGCTTCCATCAGCGGGTCGACCGTGTGCTTGAGCGTCATCAGCTTCTGCTTCAGGGCATACAGCGCCTCGATGTTCGAGCGCGCCGTGTTCTTCATGAAAATCCTTTCCTCGACTGTTTCGAGCTCGGACTCGAGCGCATCGAGCACGGGGAAGTAGCGATCGACCACCGCGTCCATGAGCGCGTAGAGCACGTAACCGGAGCCGTTCTGCAGCAAATCCGGCTCGCGTTCGCACCGTGCCCGCACGTCGGCGAAGCCCTTCTCGGTTCTGCGCCGGGTCGACAGGATGTAGTTGGGGCCGACGAAGATATGCACCTCGCCGAGAACGAAGTCATCGTCCTTGAGCTCGAGGGTCTGCAGGACCGCGAACAGCGAATCGCCGTATTCCTCGATCTTGGGCCGTTGATGCCCGTGGCGCGCGTCGTCGACGGCAAGCTCGTGCAGGCTGAATTCCTCCTGCATCATCTCCAACTCGGAGGGTTCCGGGTCCTTGAGTGCGACCCAGACGAAGCAATTGGGCCGCTTGACGTACTCGCTGATATCCTCGACGGGAATATCGGCGAGCTTGCGGCCTTCGGTATATGCGACGCAGTTGACGAGCATGGAGGGTCCCGTGCGCTTTGCCGCGATCATAGCCGCGCTTGGGCCGCTCGGCTACGGCGGCGGCGCGGAATATGGACTCGACCCGGTGTCAATCTGGAAACGGGGCGCTGGCTGGGCCGGATGCCTGCGCGTAACATGACAACCCGGCCGCAATCGGCCTGCACGCTACGCTTCGCATGATCATCGAGTCACTGCTCGACACCGACCTCTACAAATTCACGATGATGCAGGTCGTGCTGCATCATTTTCCCGCCGCGGAGGTCGAGTACCGGTTCAAGTGCCGCACGCCGGGCGTCGACCTCACGCCGTACATCGGCCAGATCGAGCGAGAGATCACGGCGCTGTGCGGGTTGCGGTTTACCCGAAGAGAGCTCGACTACCTGCGCTCATGGCGATTCTTCAAAGGCGACTTCGTCGACCTGCTCGGCCTGTATCGGCTCGACGAGCGCTTCATCACGGTCAAGCCGGCGGCGTCCGCCCCCGGCGAGATCGACATCTGGATCAAGGGGCCGTGGCTGCATACGATTCTGTTCGAGGTGCCGGTGCTGGCGATCGTGAGCGAGATCTATTTCCGGCACACCCAGCCGAAACCCGATCTGGACGAGGGCCGGCGGCGGCTGTCCGCGAAGATCGGGCAGATCAACGCGGTCGCCGATCCAGCGTTTCGCATCGCCGATTACGGCACGCGGCGGCGTTTTTCGGGACGATGGCACGAGGAGATGCTGCTTGCGCTCAAGCACGAAATCGGTCCCAAGTTCGTCGGGACCAGCAACGTTTACTTCGCGCTCGAGCATGGGCTGACCCCGCTCGGAACGATGGCGCACGAATATCTGCAGGCATGCCAGGCCGTCGGCCCGCGCCTGCGTGACTCGCAGGTATTCGCGTTCAATACGTGGGCGCGCGAATACCGCGGCGACCTCGGCATTGCCCTCTCCGACGTCTGCGGCATGGACGCGTTCCTGCGCGACTTCGACCTGTTCTTCTGCAAGCTCTTCGACGGCGTGCGCCACGATTCGGGCGACCCGTTCGAGTGGGGCGAGAAGCTGATCCGGCACTATCAGAAGATGCGCATCGACCCGCGCACCAAGGTGATGGTGTTCTCCGATTCGCTCAACGTGCCACTGGCGATTCGCCTGTTCGAGTATTTCAAGGGCCGCAGCCAGACCGCGTTCGGCATCGGCACCAACCTCACCAACGACCTCGGTTACGAGGCGTTGCAGATCGTCATCAAGATGACCCGCTGCAACGGCCAGCCGGTGGCGAAGATCAGCGACGAGCCCTCGAAATCGATGGACTACGATCCGTCGTACGTCGCGTACCTGCGCGAAGTCTTCCAGGTGCCCGAGCTGCGCGCGGCACGCGAAACCGAGGGAGCCGAAGCGGAGTGATGGTGATTCCCGCGCAAGCGGGAATCCAGTGTCGTGCGCCGAACGCCGCTAGGTCCCCGCTCCTTTACGTAACCGAGCGGGGACGACGGCACTAGCGTAGCGCCGCCCGATACGCCGCCAGCACTTCGTCACTGGCGCACACAAACAGCACCTGCTCGAGCGCATCGAGGCGCGCGAAGCGGCGCACCGTCTTCACCGCGATCGGAACCGCCAGATCCAGAGGATAGCCATAGGCTCCGCAACTGATCGCAGGAAAGGCGATCGACGCCAGTTGGTGTTCGACGGCAAGTTCGAGCGAACGCCGATAGCACGAGGCGAGCAGGTCAGCTTCGGCGCCGCTTCCGCCGTGCCAGACCGGCCCGACCGTATGAATCACGTGGCGTGCCTGCAAGCGATAGCCCCGGGTGATCTTCGCCTCGCCGGTCGCGCAGCCGCCCAGGGTGCGGCACTCGGCGAGGAGCTCTGGGCCGGCGGCCCGGTGAATCGCGCCATCGACTCCGCCGCCGCCAAGCAGTGTCGTGTTAGCGGCGTTCACGATCGCGTCCACGGCGAGCGTCGTGATGTCGGCATGGATGGCGGAAAGCGAAGCGGTCACACCTTTTCCTTGCCCGGGTGCAGGGAACCACGGTCCCAATGAGACATGCCGACGCGGCGTTCGTTTCCCGGGGGTTCGGCACGCTCGCTCCGGGCTACGGTATAGTAGCGCGATGGCTACATCCGACCCGGGCAACGCACCGGTCGCCACACCGCCCGCAGCGGGGGAGGGCGGCTCGCATCGACATCCGCGCGCGACCGACAGGCGGCTGCGCGTGGAGGACATTCTCAAGCTGATGGTCGCCGAAGGTCTGGTCACCGCGGTCGACGCCGACCAGCTCGCCCGTTCGCGCACCCACCGCTTCGATCATCCGCTGGAGATGATCGCCGACCAGAAATGGCGCTCGCTCGCCGCGGCGCGGCCGATGATGACACTCGATTGGCTGGTCGAATGGCTGGCGGGGAAGCTTGGTGTCCCCTACCACCACATCGACCCGTTGAAGATCGATCTGGTGGCCGTGACCAACACGATGTCCAACGCCTACGCGGAGCGCTACCGCATCCTTCCGATCGCCGTGAGCAAGGGCGAGCTGACGGTGGCCACCGGGGAGCCGTTCGTGCGGGCGTGGGCCGACGAGCTCGAGAAGATCCTGCATCTGCGAATCAAGCTCGTTTTTGCCAACCCGCAGGACATCAAGCGCTTCGTCGGCGAATTCTTTCCGCTCGCCCGCTCGATCAAGAAGGCCTCGGAGACCACGCGCGGCGACGTGTCGCTCGCGCGCAATTTCGAGCAGCTGGTCGAGATGGGCCGGCACGGCACGCTCGATGCGAACGACCAGCACGTCATCCATATCGTCGACTGGCTGTGGCAGTACGCCTTCGAGCAGCGCGCGTCCGATATCCACATCGAGCCGCGGCGCGACGCCGGGATGGTGCGCTTTCGCATCGATGGTGTGCTGCATCAGGTCTACGCGATTCCGAACCCGGTCATGCTGGCCATGACCAGCCGCATCAAGCTCCTCGCGCGCATGGAGATCGTCGAGAAGCGGCGGCCTCAGGACGGCCGGATCAAGACCGTTTCGCCCAACGGGCAGGAAATCGAGTTGCGCATCTCGACCATGCCGACCGCGTTCGGCGAGAAGGTCGTCATGCGGATTTTCACGCCCGAGGTGCTGATCCGCGATTTCCAGGAGCTGGGCTTCGCCGGCGAGGACCTCACGCGTTGGGACAAGATGATCCACGAGCCCAACGGCATCATTCTCGTGACCGGCCCGACGGGCTCGGGCAAGACGACGACGCTCTATTCGACCATGAAGCAGCTCGCCACGCCCGAGGTCAACGTCTGCTCGGTCGAAGACCCGATCGAGATGATCGCGCCGGAGTTCAATCAGATGCAGGTGCAGCCGGTCATCAACGTCGATTTCGCCAACGGCGTGCGCACGCTGCTGCGTCAGGATCCGGACATCATCATGGTCGGTGAGATCCGCGATCGCGACACCGCCGACATGGCGGTGCAGGCGGCGCTCACCGGCCATCTCGTGCTCTCGACGCTGCACACCAACGACGCGCCCACCGCGGTCACGCGGCTGCTCGATCTCGGTGTGCCCTCGTATCTCATCAGCTCTACGCTGCTGGGAGTGATGGCGCAACGGCTGGTGCGAACGCTCTGCCCGCATTGCAAGAAACCGGGTGACTCGCCGGACGAAGAAGCCTGGCGCATGCTCACCGCACCGTTTCGCGCCGACCTGCCGCAGCAGACGCAGATGGCGATCGGTTGCCTCGAGTGCCGCATGACCGGTTATTTCGGTCGCATGGGGCTCTACGAGATCATGACCCTCACCCCGTCGCTGCGCCGGCTGATCCACGCCGAGGCCGAGGACGGCAAGATTCGCGAACAGGCGTACAAGGAAGGCATGAAGCCGCTGCGCGTTTCCGGCGCGGTGAAAATCGCAGCAGGACTGACGACGGTCGACGAGGTGGTGAAGGTCGCGCCGTTGGGTTAGCGTCAGCGCGTCGGCCGCGCTTCGCGCGACCGTGTGACGCGGAGCGCGGCGGATCGTCGGCGATCGGGGTGCTCGGGGAGTGGCTCGGTCGAGACTTCGACTGGATCGCATCCAGGGTGCGGCGGCAGCGGTTCGAGGGGAAATTCGTCTGGCCATCCGGTTGGATGCTCGTGCATATCGTCGTCCGGGTTATCGGATGCGATTCGTGGCGCCTCCGGCATCTGAGCACAACGATCGATCGCTTCGTGCCGACGGGTCGCGCCGAGCTTGGGATCGGTTTTGGACTTCGCCACGGAAACTCCCCCCTGCGGGTCTGAACGCAAAAACCCTGAAAGACGCCGGTGAAGCGACGCCTGCGTCGCCGCGGCCGGCGGGGCGCAAAATCGCAATATCCATGCCGACCGTAGTGCTCTGAATCGGCGGCAGTTCGCGTGCGCATGGTGCAGACCGGCGCGGTAGGAATTGCACGGTCGTGCAACAGTTACAGCCTTCCTCTTCGGCGCAAGGAACCTTACGGGCACGCAAAGTGACCACAGCGCCACGTGCGTTCGGCCGCGGATGGCCTCCGAAAAAACACGGCATGGAAACTGCTTGACGACCCCTGCAGGCGGTTGTCGGTACCCACAGCGGGCTCCCCCCGCCGAAATGCGAGCCGGACCATGTACTCGTCGATCCTTAGCACTTTCGTTTGCACCTTCGCGGTCGAGCGACGCCGTCGGGCCGTCGCTCGGGGCGGGAGGCGATGAGCTACAGCTTCGCGGGTGCGGGCCAGGCAGCGCGCGCGGGGCGCCACTGGCCAGGGTTTGACTCTCTTGCCGTCATCGCTCCGGAGATTCTGGTGCCGGAGGGCTACCGGGCGGTGATCGTCGCGCCGCGCCCGGATGACGAGACGCTCGGCCTGAGCGGCCTCATCGCACGGCTCTTGATGCTCGGACGACCGATCCTCCTCGTCGCGGCGACCGACCGCGCCGCTGGCACGCGAGCTCCGAGTCGGTGGACGCCGCAGCAGAAAGCGAGCGAGTGGCTGCCACAGCCGTTGCGCGCGCTGCGCTGCCTCAGCGTTGCCCGCTCGACCGTGTTGCGCGCGGGACTGCAGGAGGGCGAGCTGGCGGGCTTGGAGGACGATCTCGAATGGCGCCTGCGCGGCCTCATCCTGCCGTCGGACATCGTGTTCGCGTCCTGGCGCTACGATGGCCACGCGGACCACGAAGCGGTCGGCCGGGTTGCAGCGCGCGCTTGCGCGGCGCTGTTCGCGCCACTGGTCGAGGTTCCCTTCTGGGCGTGGCACTGGAGTTTCCCCGGCGATCGACGCGTCCCGTGGCATCGCGCCCGGCGCGTCTTTCTGGATCGCGTGTTGCAAGCACGCAAGCGGCAGGCCCTCGCCGAGATCCGGAGCCGGTTCCGGACCGACGACCCACGGGCGCGGGGCGCCGCGCTTCCGACCCGCGCGATGCACCCGGACGAGATCGTGTTCGTCTGAAGGGCGGCATCCTGCACGTCGGACACGTGCGGACACGCCCCCGGCACATTCTTACACCCGAATCAGCGTTGCACTGCTTACGGGTGCAGCGCTCAACGGGCTATAAAACCTCCAAGGACGTTTAATGGCGATCGGGTTTGGACCGGTCCGCGGGCGTGACGCGCTTACGCCATTTATGAGGATGAACGGAGATACCGTGACCATCAATCTTGCACTGGGGCCGTTCGTGTCGCTGCTGGCCGGAATTCTGATCCTGATCGTCCCGCGGCTGCTGAACTATATCGTCGCAATCTACCTGATCCTGATCGGGCTGATCGGCATTTTTGGCTGGGGCGCTCTGCACGCCCGAACCGCGGCGGATGCCGCCGTACAGCACGGGCAGGTGGCCGTACCAACGATATACGTCGACGCGCCGAGCAAGCCGGCGACATGACAGGGGCCCACGACGATGTCGATCGGGTTTGCACAGAGTTCGAGGGTGAGGAGACGACTGATCGCGCTCGAGGCGCTGCGCATGCTCGTCAACCATGAGCTCGGCATGCACACCGAATGCTTCGCGATCCACATCCGGCGCATCGTCGTGACCGAGCCCGACGCATCGGGCTGCAACTGGCAGATCGAGTGGCCGATCGTCCGCGCCGCCCACATGGAACCATGCCGCTCGCAATTGCGGCAGCTCGTCGACGCGCTGCGGGAACGATACAACGTGGAAAGGTAGCGGTTAGGCTCCTAGCTCACGGCCACGAGAAACAGGACCTGCAGCACGGCCCACACACTCAGCACGGTGAGCGGATTGCGTGCCCACCACGTAGCATGCACCGGCTGCCGCGAACCGCGCTTGCCGCTTGCCTGAAACGGTCTTTCGATCAAGTAGTAGAACGCCGCACTGGTGGCGATTGTCGCCGGCACCGCCAGGGCGATGACCCTGGTCAGGCTACCGGGCGCGTCGCTGCCCTGGATTGGGTACGCACCCAACGTCGGTAACAGGACGAGCACTGGAACGTGCACCAGATAGATGCTGTAGCTGATCAGTCCGAGCCAGACCACCGATCGATTGGCGAAGAGGCGAACGCCCGGGTGCGCTTCGCCGCTGAGGCCCAGCAGGAACAGGCAGATCGAGGCTTGAATCCATAACGGCCGAACGAGCCCGATGGCGTCGAAGTAGTGGCCGCCATTCGGATACGCCGCCCAGACCCAGGGCGTGCCTACCAGGCCGGTCAGGCCGAACACAAACGAGACCGACGCCAGCGGCCGCCGCAAGGGATGATGTTCGGCGAAGGTCGCGGCGCACATTCCGGCAACAAACTCATCCAGCCGAACGGGGAGGTGGAACTCCACGTAGCCGCTGCCACTGATGTCTGCCCATTGCTTGCTGCCGAGTGCGAGTAAAGCTGCCATAGCATAGAGCGCAACGGGATTCGTTCGACGCAGGATGATGAACAGGAATGGAAAGACGAGGTAGAACTGCCACTCGAACGGAATCGACCAGAGGACGTCATTGATGCTCTCCAGATACCGCGCGACGACGTTGTGAAACATCACCAGATGCAGCAGCAGATCTCCTTTTTCCGGGAGGCTTCGGTAGACGTGGAGGGCAGCAAGAACAAGCAGGACCGAGATGACGGCGTAGTACGCGGGATAGACGCGAAGAATCCGCCGTCTGAGAAAGCTGGTGTAGGTCTCGCCGAATTGACTGGGTAGCCATCCCTCGGCCTTGCCTCGGCCGACTTTTCCCCACGCTTGGCGGGTAAGTAGAAACCCCGAGAGCA
>VBCL01000125.1:9346-9972 GCA_005888865.1 Betaproteobacteria bacterium
GGGCTCGGTCTGCCCGCCATGATCCAGCAATGAAAGAGGACGACCCACAACGCGGCAAGCGCCCTGACGCCCGTCAGTGCCGCAATGTGCGCGGTAACGGGGAGCCCAGGGGGACGCATCGCGCTCTCAGCCGTGATGGGCGCATTGCCCCGGGAGAGGAAGAGCAGGAGATTCGTGGTCAAAGTTGTCGCACGAGATCAGATTTATTTCTACGACGATGCTTGAAATATTGTCGTGCCATCAGCGCGCTGAGCAGCAATATCGCTGCAGCTACCGCCACCAACAGCAACAGATTGTGTACTGGGTGGGTGAGGACGAAATTGGGATGTCGTGCATAGAAGCCATTGAATCGATCCAGTGTGACCGGAAGTGCCAAAACATCTTCCTGGGTCAGCTGAAGCGGCCGCTCGTTGGGATGATAATGGGATCCTTCATCGTAGAGGGACCCCGCAATATCGAGCTCATTATGCGATCCAAGGGCATAACGAATGGGGTGCGCACTCGCGAAGCGAGCTATCCGCTCCGCGCTATCCTTGTATGCGTCGGTATCCTCGATCGTAAGGCGGCCAGGGAGGAGAAAGTCTCCCGAAAGAAGCAGGCCCGTCCGATTGTCATAGAACACGATG
>VBCL01000125.1:9985-10573 GCA_005888865.1 Betaproteobacteria bacterium
CAATTCGATCGCCCAGATCGATGTGAGCGATTCCATTGGGCCACGTGTTGAAGCTAAAGAATCCCCGCACTTTTTCGAAGTCCGAAGATACGAGCTGCACCGAGAGTAGCGATTGGAACTGCGGGTCACCTGCCCGGTGGTCCCGGTGTTCATGGGTATGAACGACAAGTAGTGGAAATTTCGAGCTGTCTTCGCCCGGCAATAGCCCGATAACCGTTCTTGCGATCGGCACCTCCGTGGGATCGGCAACGGGCCCGGTATCGATTAGAAGGGCTCGCTTCGAGCCGACGAGGAGGTAGACGAAATTCGCTTCAAAGTGCCGGCATGGATTGACGCGCAGGACAAACGTTTGCGGCTCGTAGCGATGAACCTGGATCGGGGCAATCGGCGACGCGGCGCAATCCATCGCCCCTTCGTCCCAGTGAACATCCATCGAGCCTGTGACTGGCTGTGACCAGGCAAGTGATGTGGTGCGAACGACACAGAACACAACGGCGGCAAGGGCGCAAATGCGCACCATGAAATGTTCTCTCCATTGGGCTAACCCCGCTTGCCTGGGCCGGGAATATTCCGAAACCCTCGAGCACG
>VBCL01000125.1:10622-15951 GCA_005888865.1 Betaproteobacteria bacterium
CGGATGGGGTGGGATTCGAACCCACGAAGGACTTTCGCCCCTGCCGGTTTTCAAGACCGGTGCCTTCAACCACTCGGCCACCCATCCGTTTCCTGCCGGTTTTGGTCTCGACATAACACCGGCTTCGCCGGGTTAGTCTCGCCCGAGGAAGCTCGCTCGCGCGAGCGTCCTCACAAGACCGGTGCCTTCAACCACTCGGCCACCCATCCGTTTCCTGCCGGTTTTGCCTCCGGCCGCTCGCTACGCTGCCGATAAATCATAGCACCGCTGCAATTTACCCATTGAAACTTGGGGTATTTCTGCTAGTCTAAGGCGTCGACAAGGACAAGTTTTTGTCCTCCAAAGGAATTCTATGGAAACCGAACTGAAACCCGTACCCAGCAATCCGGGCTCGCGCTGGGCGATGCCAACGGCGAGCATCGAGCAAGTCGCCGTTGCCCCGAACAAGGTCCTGCGCAACACGTACTGGCTGCTGGCGCTGTCGATGATACCGACTGTCGCCGGAGCCTACGTCGGCATGGCGATCAATTTCGCAGCGTTTTTCCGCACTTCGCCGATCATGGCGCCGCTTCTGCTTTTCGCGGCGATGATCGGGTCGCTCTTCGTCGTGGCCGCGTTGCGGAACAGCGGCTGGGGCATCGTGGCGGTTTTTGGCTTCACGTTCATCGCCGGGCTCTCGCTGACGCCGACGCTCTACTACGCTGCCGGCTTGAAGAACGGCGGTCAGCTCGTGGCTCTTGCTGCCGCGATGACCGCGGGCGTGTTCTTCGTCATGGCGACCATCGCCACGGTATCGAAGCGCGACTTCAGCTTTCTCGGCAAATTCCTCTTTGTCGGGTTGATCCTGCTGGTGGTCGCCTCGCTCGCGAACCTGTTCTTCCAGGTGCCCGCGCTGGCCATCACGATTTCCGCGATCGCGGTCTTCATCTTTTCGCTCTACATGCTCTACCACGTGAGCGAAATCGTCCGCGGCGGCGAGACCAACTACATCATGGCGACGACCGCCCTGTTCCTGGACATCCTCAACCTGTTCATGAGTCTCTTGAACCTGCTCATGATCTTCTCCGGGCAGCGCGACTAAAGCGTCTCCTTTTCCTACCGGCGAGGGCGGCTCCGGCCGCCCTTTTCGTTTGCAGCGGTGGCCGTTTCACTCCATGGCGGACGCGCTCATTCGCGGACGAAGAGGGCGATCGACTCGACGTGTGCGGTGTGCGGAAACATATTTGCGACGCCGGCGGCTGACAGCGTGTAGCCGCGCTCATGCACGAGCACGGCGGCATCGCGCGCGAGTGTGGCCGGGTTGCACGACACGTAGACGATTCGCCTCAGGCGCTCCTCGGGTAGCGCCTTGACCAGCGCGATTGCGCCTTCGCGTGGCGGGTCGAGCAGTGCCTTGTCGAGTGGCCCCAGCGAGTCCAGGCCATCGCGCGTCGCTGCGAACAGATCGGCGATGATGAAGCGCGTTCGCTCGCCGAGCCCGTTTCGCTCCGCATTGGCTTCGGCGCGGCCGATCATCGTGCGGCTGCCTTCGACGCCGACTACAGTGGCGCCGCGGCGCGCGATCGGCAGCGTGAAGTTGCCCAGGCCACAGAAGAAGTCGGCGACACGGTCGCCCGGCGCCGGCTGGAGCAGCGCGATCGCGCGCCGCACCAGCACGCGATTGAGGCTCGCGTTGACCTGCGTGAAGTCGGTCGGCTCGAAATCGAGCGTCACGCCGAAATCGGGCAGCGCGTAGCAAAGGCGTCGTGCGGGCGGCGTGAGCGGCCGTACGCTCGCGGGACCCTGCGGCTGGAGATAGAGATCGACACCGTGGCGCTCGGCGAAGCCGGACAATTCGCGCTCGTCCGCGGCGCTGAGCGGCGCCAGATTGCGCAGTACGAGAACATCGACGGCACCCCCGTTGGCGCTTTCCCCAACCGCCAGCTCGATCTGCGGCACGCGGTCGTGGATCGAGAGCGATCCGATAAGCGCACGCAGTTCGGGCAGCAGCGCCGAGATGCGGGGTGGCAGGACCAGGCAGGCCGCCATGTCGGCAACGTAGGTCGATTTCTTTTCGCGGAAACCGACGAGCACGCCGCCTTTCTTCGGCACGTCGCGCACCGATAGCCGGGCGCGGTGGCGATACCCCCAGGTGATGCCGTGGATCGGCGCGAGCAGCTCGTCGGCCCGCACGCGACCGATGTGCCAGAGCGCGTCCTCGAGCACGCGTTGCTTGACCGCGACCTGCGCGACCGGCTCGAGATGCTGCAGGCTGCAACCGCCGCAGACACCGAAGTAGGGGCAGGGGGGAGTCGTGCGCGCGGGGCTCGCCGCGAGCAGCTCCGACATGCGTGCGAGCTCGTAGTTGGGCTTGCGGCGAAGCACGTCGACCGCAACCCGCTCACCGATCAGCGCACCTTCGACGAACATCGCCTTGCCGTCGACGCGGGCGACGCCGCGCCCCTCCTGATCGAGCGCTGTGACGACGACGGTGGGAGGAGGGTCGGGGAAAGGAGGGTCAGGCTCGACTTTTCGCGGGCGGCTCGTGGAATGGTGGTCGGTCATGAAAGTGATGTCGCCCGCAGGCACCAAGACGCGACTGAATTGTATCGCGTCGCCCGGCACCGCCCCGTGAAACAAATCGCTCCGAGGTAGAATCGCGTGATGCCGGTTCTCGCCTTCGACACGTCGACCGAAGCTTGCGCCGTAGCTCTCGGCGACGGCGATCGCTGGTCGGAGCGGGTGGAGCACGTCGGGCAGCGTCACTCCGAATTGCTGTTGCCGATGATTCGTGCACTGCTCGACGAGGCTGGACTTCGTCTGCCGATCTTGACGGCATCGCCTTCGGCGCGGGACCGGGTTCGTTTACAGGCCTTCGCATCGGCTGCGGCGTCGCGCAGGGACTCGCATACGGCGCGAATCTGCGCCTGGTCGGCGTCTCGACCCTCGAGGCGATGGCCGAAACCTCGCGCACCGTGCACGGCTGGACGCGCGTCGTTGCCGGGCTGGATGCACGCATGCAGGAAGTCTACTTCGCCGCGTTCGAGTATGCGCGAGATCGCTGGCACGCCCACATCGAGCCCTGCGTCATCAAGCCCGACGCTGCGCCGTTGCCGGAAGGCGCCTGGTGCGCTGCCGGCAATGGCTTTGCGGCGTATCCGCTGCTTCGCGAGCGCATGGGAAGTGCAGCCTCGGCGTGCGACGCGCTGATTTCTCCGAAGGCTTCCGCGATCGGCAGCCTGGCGCTGCCGCGATTCGCCGCGGGCGAAGCTGTTGCCGCGCGGGATGCGGCACCGGTCTACGTGCGCCATCGCGTCGCGCTCACGACGGCCGAGCGCGACGCAGGGATCCGCCTGTGAATGCCGCGCTGGCGCGGGAATTGCCCCGGACCGTGCTGTGGCGGCCGATGACCGAAAGCGACATCGACGAGGTCGCCACGCTCGAGCGCGTGTCGCACGACGCGCCATGGACGGCGGGAAATTTCCGCGATGCGCTCGCCGCAGGCTACGGCATGGCGGTCGGCTTGGCGAGCGGACGCATCTGCGCGTATGGCGTGCTGCTGTTCGCACCGGGCGAGGCCCAGATCCTGAACCTGACCGTCGCGCCCGAGGCGCGGCGGTTGGGCCTCGGTCGCACGCTGCTCAGGCGTTTTCTTGCTGACGCGAAAGCGCGCGGCGCCGCCCAATGCTTTCTCGAAGTCCGGGTATCGAACCTGCCGGCGATCGAGCTCTACGCAGGCGAGGGCTTCATGCCGGTCGCACGACGTATCGGTTACTATCCCGCCGACGCCGGCGCGCGCGAGGATGCATTGGTGATGCGCCGCGCGCTCGGGAATGACTGACATGGCGACCCGCAACGAGATCCTGCGCGAGATGGGGCTGCTGCCGGTGTGGCGCTCGCGCGTCCCACGCGGCGCCGTGACAGCGCCGGTCGAGCGTCCGCATTTCGTCGCGGAGGCGCCCACGGCGGCGAACACGACGCCCGAGGTCGTCGACGCCCCCGCACCTGGCAGCCGCCTTCAACGCATCGCGACGCTGGGCTGGGGGGAATTCGCGGCCGATGTCGAAGCCTGCACCGCGTGCGGATTGTGCCGGACGCGCAACAGGACGGTTCCTGGCGTCGGAGACGTGCGCGCCGAATGGATGTTCGTCGGCGAAGCGCCGGGCGCCGAAGAGGACGCACGGGGCGAGCCCTTCGTCGGTCAGGCCGGGCGCCTGCTCGACAACATGCTGGCCGCACTGGGAATGCGACGCGGCAAGAACGTGTACATCGCCAATGTCCTCAAGTGCCGTCCGCCTGGAAACCGCACGCCGGAGCCCTCCGAAGTCGAGGCGTGCCGGCCTTACCTCGATCGCCAGATCGCGCTTATCCGCCCGAAGCTCATCATCGCGCTCGGCAAGAGCGCGGCGACCACCCTGCTCAACGTCGACGCGACAATCGCGAGCCTCCGCGGCCGCGTGCACCGTTACCAGGGCGTGCCGCTGATCGTCACCTATCACCCGGCGTATCTGCTGCGCAACTTGCCGGACAAAGCGAAGGCATGGGAAGATTTGTGCCTGGCACGCGCCACGACGCGTCGCTTGCAGGGCGGAGGCGACGACGCTCTTCGCTTGCAAGCCGCCGGTGCCGACCCCATTTGAAGTCCGACGGCGCTCTTGCGCCATCCATGAAGGGAGAAAAGGCATGCGCAAGCTCTTGGGTCTCCTGGTGGTCTCGCTCGCCGCGATCGCGCTGTCCGGTTGCGGCTACAACGACCTTCAGCGCCAGGACGAGCAGATCAAGTCCTCGTGGTCGGAGGTGCTGAACCAGTATCAGCGCCGTGCCGATCTGGTACCCAACCTCGTCAACACGGTGAAAGGCTACGCCGCGCAGGAAGAGCGCGTGCTGACCGAGGTGACCAACGCCAGGGCCAGCGTGGGCAGCATAAAGGCAACCCCGGAGCTCATCAACGATCCGGAGGCTTTCGCCAAATTTCAGGCGGCGCAGGGCCAATTGCAATCGGCGCTGTCACGCTTGCTGGTGGTCGCCGAGAACTATCCGCAGCTCAAGTCCGATCAGAACTTCCGCGACCTGCAGTCACAGCTCGAGGGCACGGAGAACCGCATCACCGTCGCGCGCAACCGCTACATCAAGTCGGTGCAGGAATTCAACACCACGGTGCGCTCGTTCCCGACCAACCTCACGGCGATGGTGTTCAAGATGAACGTCAAGCCGAACTTCTCTGTCGAGAACGAGAAGGGCATCAGCGCGCCGCCGACAGTCGATTTCAGCAAGCCTGCACCTGCTCCCGCTCCGGCGGCGAAGTAGCGCGTCTGACCGCTATCGATATCTTCACGGCACGGTGGCGGAA
>VBCL01000125.1:15997-18314 GCA_005888865.1 Betaproteobacteria bacterium
AAGACGCTGGATCCCATGATTCGGCTGACACTATGCGTGCTGGCGCTCGTCTTACTGCCGGGCGCCGTCAGTGCGGTCGCGTGGGACCCGCCGCGCGAGGGACTGCAGCCGGTCCCGGCGCTCTCCGCGCGCGTCACTGACGTTACCGGTACGCTTTCGGCGGGCGAACGCCAAGCGTTGGAAGCCAAGCTCGCCGACTGGGAAGCCCGGACGACCAACCAGGTCGCGGTCCTGATCGTTCCGACCACCAAGCCCGAGACCATCGAGGAGTATTCGCTTCGCGTCGCGGAAGCCTGGAAGATCGGCCAGAAGGGCAAGGACAATGGCGCGGTGTTCGTGATCGCCAAGAACGACAAGCAGATGCGTATCGAGGTCGGTTATGGCCTCGAGGGCGAGCTGACCGATGTGGCGGCGCGGCGCATCATCGGCGACACGGTCGCGCCGCTTTTCAGTCGGGGACAGTTCGCAGCGGGGGTCGACGCCGGCGTGGATCGCATCATCGCCGTCGTGGGTGGGACCGACACGCCGCCGCCGAAGAGGGAGTCGCGGCGCGGACGATCTTCCGGCGGCTTCGACATCGGCACAATCGCGCTTATCCTTCTGGTCGCCGTGCCGGCGCTTGGCGCGATCCTGCGCTCGATCCTGGGCAATGTCGGCGGCGCGGCCGCTGGCACCGCCATCGTCGGAGGTGCAGCGTGGCTATTCGCCGGGTCGCTTATCATCGCAGCGATCGCGGCCATCATCGCCTTCGTCGTGATCAGCTTCTCCGCGTTCGGCGGGCACGCCGGCCGAGGCCTCTGGTTCCCCGGCGGCGGGGGCGGCTTTGGCGGTGGCGGGTTTGGCGGTGGCGGCGGCGGATTCGGCGGCGGTGGTGGCGGTTTCGGCGGTGGTGGTGCGTCCGGCGGATGGAATTAATAACAATGAGCCTCATTCTAGGAAAACCGCAGCGCCTCGGCCGGCACTTCCTGACCGACCATCTGATTGCGCGTCGCAAGTTTTCGGCGCAGGCGCTCAAGCGCATCGAGGAGGCGATTAGCCGTGGTGAGCGGATGCACGAGGGACAGCTTCGTTTCGTCGTCGAAGCCTCGCTTCCGCTCGCGCAGGTGTTCCGCGGCCTGGAGCCCCGGGCGCGCGCGTTGCAGCTTTTCGGCCAACTCGGCGTTTGGGACACCGAGCACAACAACGGCGTTCTGGTCTACGTGCTGCTCGCCGACAAGGATGTCGAGATCGTCGCCGATCGCGGCATCAACCGAAGGGTGCCTCAGGACACCTGGGAGACGGTTTGCCGGGCCATGGAGGCCGCGTTCAAGGAGGGCCGCTTCGAAGATGGTGCGGTCGATGGGATCACGGCCATCGGCGAATTGCTGGCACAGCACTTCCCCCGCAGCGCACCAGGGCCGAACGAGCTTCCGGATCAGCCGATCGTGTTGTAGCGGGCTACAGCCGGTGCGGTTTGGCCTCGGCGCGCTCCGGGGAGGCGAGATGCAAAACGTCACCGGCGGCGAGATTGTGGCGGTGCCGCCACATGACCAGCAGCATCATGCCGGCGACGAACAATCCGAAAAGCACGATCGCCCAGTTGGTCGATAGCCCAAAGTGCACGATGAACGCATAGAACGCGAGCATGATGAGGACGCCGACGTTCTCGTTGAAGTTCTGCACCGCGATCGAATGCCCGGCGCCCATGAGCACGTGGCCGCGATGCTGCAGCAGCGCGTTCATCGGAACGACGAACAAGCCCGCGAGGATCCCGATCATGGTCATCACGATGATTGCCCAACCCGGGGTGGTCACCCCGGCCATCCAGATGACGCCGATGCCCATGAGGACGCCCAGCGGTAACACCCTGGCCGCTCCGCGCAACGGCACGAAGCGCGCCGCCAGCGCGGCACCCAGAGCGATGCCGATCGCCACGACGCCCTGAAGGTACGATGCGCGCGACAAGTTGTAGCACAGGTGAGTCGCCGCCCAGTCGATGACGATGAATTGCAGCGTCGCACCCGCACCCCAGAACAGCGTCGTGGTCCAGAGCGAGATCTGCCCGAGCTTGTCACGCCACAGCAGGGCGTTGCAATGCGCGAACTCGCGGATGAGGAACATTGGATTCTTGCTCGCGACCCGACGCTCGACGCCGGTATCCGGGATATACCAGTTGATCACGGCCGCGATCGCATAGCAGCCCATGATCACGGCGATCGCAGCCTGAGGCGGCGTCTGGATGCCGGTGTCGATGCGTGGGATATCGATCGCCAGAAGCCAGCCCGATATCGGGCCGCTGATCAGGAGGCCGCCGAGGAGCACGCCGAGAATGATCGAG
>VBCL01000126.1 GCA_005888865.1 Betaproteobacteria bacterium
CACGCGCTCGAAGTGCAAGGCGTGTTCATCGCCATCGGCCATACGCCGAACACGCAGATCTTCGAGGGTCAGCTGGCGATGAACAATGGTTACATCATCGTCAAGGGCGGCAGCGAGGGCGATGCGACCAGCACCAGCGTCGCCGGAGTGTTCGCTGCGGGCGACGTCGCCGACCACGTTTATCGTCAGGCGGTCACGAGCGCCGGCACCGGCTGCATGGCCGCGCTCGATGCCGAGACCTATCTCGAGACCCTCACGTGAGGAAGCGGGTTGCGCATCAGGTTCAGTAGCGACCTTCGCCCTTCGACAGACTCAGGGCGAACGGGTACCTTGTGCGACAGGGCGCTGACGCGGAGCACACATGGCCAAGTTGAGCGAGCTCAAGACGTTGCTGGCGCAAGCGCGGCGCTCTGTTCCAGCGTCGCCCAAGGCCAAGGTGTCGCCGACGCCGCGTCCGGCGCCTCGGCTCCGCGTCGCCGACGAGGTGGATCTGCAGGTGACGTTCTCCGATGTGAAGCCCCTGCGCGCCGGCAATCGCGCCACGATCGCACGCGAGCGTCCGGCGACCATCCCCTCCAAACGCCTTGCCGACGAAGCCGACGCACTGGCCGCGAGCAAGTACGGCGTCGAGCGTTCGCCCCTTGCCTGGGAGCCGGGCCAGGAGCACGAAGCCGAGCAGACGTTTCTGCGCAAGGGACTGTCGAGCGACGTGCTGGTCCGGCTGCGGCGCGGACATTGGTCAGTTCAGGCCGAGCTGGACCTGCACCGGCTCAATCGTGACGAAGCGCGCGATGCGCTGACTGAATTCCTGAATGAAGCGCGCAACGCGGGCCTGCGCTGCGTGCGCGTCGTGCACGGCAAGGGATTGTCCTCGCCCAACCGCGAACCGGTGCTGAAGGGCAAGGTGCGGCGCTGGCTGTCACAGCGCGACGAAGTGCTGGCGTATTGCGAAGCTCCGCGCCATGCCGGCGGCTCGGGCGCGGTGCTGGTGTTGGTGAAGGCACGTAGCCCGGGGTAAGGACAGCCAACCCCTGAGATGGCCCCGGGTATCGCGCGAGCCTGTCCCCTCGTCAAGCTCAGGGCAGGCTCTGAGCGAAGTCGAAGGGCGCTCACCCCGGGCTACAGCCGTCGATGCTCGAGCGCGGGCAGGTCGCACCGGACCTGTGTCAGACGCTCCGGATCGATGTCCCCGACCACCACGCCGGGACCCTCGTCGCGCTCCGCGAGCACGACTCCCCACGGATCGATGAGCACGCTGTGACCATACGTGCGCCTGCCGTTGTCGTGCAGTCCACCCTGCGCCGCAGCGAGTACGTAGCACTGGTTCTCGATCGCCCGCGCCCGGAGCAACACATGCCAGTGCGCAGCACCGGTCACGGCCGTGAAGGCGGAGGGAACGACGATCAGCGCAAGGTCGTGAAAGCTTCGATAGAGCTCCGGAAACCGCAGGTCGTAACACACCGATAGGGCAACGCGGCCGCAGGGAGCGGCGAACGCCACGGGCTCGGTGCCGGGCTCGATCGTTCGCAGCTCGTCGTAGCGCTCATCGCCCTGGCTGAAAGCGAACAGGTGGATCTTGTCGTAGCGCGCGGTCCGGCGGCCCTCGGGATCGAAGACCAGCGCGGCGCTTCGCACCCTCTCGGGGTCCGCGATCGCAAGCGGCACCGTGCCCCCGATGAGCCAGATCCTCTGTTCGCGCGCGACGCGGGCGAGGAAGGATTGCTGCACCCCGCTGCCGTCGGCCTCGCGAACCGCAACCTTGTCGCTGGCGCGCGCACCGAAGATGCCGAAGTATTCCGGCAGCAGCACCAGTTGCGCGCCCTGGCGCACCGCATCGACGATGAGCGGCTCGATCGCGGCGAGATTCGCCTCGACCTCGCCGCCGGACAGCGTCTGGACCGCCGCGACGCGGAAGCGCGCGCCGCTCACCGCCGGTTCCCGTTCGCCTCGGCGGCCGGGCCGACGACACTCGCAGGCTGGCGTCCGTTGCGCTCGACGACCGGGTCCGACCACCCGCCGCTGACCACGTATTCGAAGGAGAAGATCTGCTCGATCGGATCCTGCAGCACTTTCTGCGCAAGCAGTGAGCCCGCCCCGACCGCGGCGCCAATGATCGGATTGGCGAGCAGCAGCACGGCGGCGCCGACCGACACGCCTGCGGAGAGCGACGGCTGCACGCGTACCTTGAGGCGTTGCGTCTCCTTGGCGATGTCGGCCTCGCCGGCAATCGCGACGCGTGCCGACGGTCCGACGATCCGCAGATTGTCGCTATGCATGACACCGTTCTGGATAGTCACGTTTCCGGTGAGCTCGTCGAAAGCGAAGCCCTCGCCGAAGACGTCGCGGAAATCGAACGAGAGTCGGCGCTGCAACGACTGCAGTGACAGGACGCCGAGGAGCTTTCCGACGCCTGGGTCGACCTTGGTGAACTGCCCGGCGTTCGAATCGATACGAAAGGCGCCGGATAGCGTGGGATAGTCGAATGCTTCCGGCCCGCCGGCCCATCCGATCTGGCCACGCACCTTGGTCGGGGCGCCGCGCACCGCGTCGGGCATGCCGAAACGTGCCAGGTATTTACCCGCATCGGTGATGTCGAGCTCCGCATCGAGCGTTGTGAGCTGGGCGCGTTCCGAGGCGCGCCACCAACCGGTGGCCGAAAGCTTGCCGTCGTCGCTGGCGAGCAGCAGGCGCTGGATCTGCCAATCAGGCCCGCGCGGCTGCGCGGTGAGCTCCAGCTTGCCGAGATCTCGACCGTGCAACAAAAAACTGTCGGCGACGATGTCGATCTCCGGCCAGGGGTTGGGCGTGGCGGTCGCTTCGGCCTTCGCCGATGCGGCGCTGGCAGCCGCGACCTCCGGCGCCGGCGCCGGGGCGGGAACCGTCAGTCGTTGTAACCGCGCGGCGATACGTCCGTTCGGACGCGATGGCGAAGCGGCCTGCCATTGCGCGCCGCCGGCGAGCTCGCGCCCTGAGAGATCGACCTGCCAGGCATCGGCTCCGCGGGTCGCGCCGATATGCAGGTCGTTGAAGCGCCGGCTGAACACGTCGAGCTCGCGCACCATGACGTCGATGCCCCGGAGCGAAAGGTCATCGGTCGCCGCGGCGACCTCGGCATCGTGCTTGACGACGAGCCAGGCATCGGCGTCGAGCGAGGCGACGTTGCCGCGGATCCATAATCCCGGGCGATCCGGTTCACCACCGCCGCCTTCACCGAGAACGAGCAGGCCGCGGTCGACGGTGGTCACGGTCGGGGTGATCCGCCGCTGCAGCGTGAGTTGCCCGACCCGGCCATAGCGCACCGCGACCGTATCGCGGCCGCGCTCGGCGATGTGACGTTCCAGCCTCAGCGGCACCGCGTCGCCCGCTGCCTTGGCGAGCGGTGGCGGGAGATCGATGCTGGCGCCCCGCAGGCTGGTCTCGAGCGTCCCGGTCGACGCGTCACCGTTCGTGTCGATCGCCAGCTGCCAGTCGGTCGTACCGGATACTCGCTTGGCCATCGCGACCTTCGGAAATTCGGCGCGGAGCTGGGCGAGGTCGGCGGTCCCCTGCCCGCCGACGTGGACATGGCCCACGCTGCTCGCGATCGACAGCCGTGCCGTCCCACCCAGAACTTCGGCGGTGAGTTGTTGCGCGCGCATGTCATGCTCGGTGAACGCGAGCTTGCCGCTCAATTGATTGAGCACAGGCACCGCTCCGGTGAGCTTGAGGCGATTGCTCGCAAGCGTGTATTCGCCGTCGATGTGCGTGGCGCTTAGCTTGGCAAGAGGCAGCTCGATCTTCAGCGCCAGCCTGCCCGTACCGGTGACATCGGCGCCTTCGGTGACGTGACCGGTCCATTCGGCCACCGGGCTTTCTGCGACGAAGCGCAGAAAATCGCTGGTCGGGCCCGCGGCGTCACCTTCGACCTGGATCACCGTGCCCGGCGTGCGCAGATCGGCGATTCCCACCTTCGCATGCGTAATGGCGGTGGTGAATACGCGACCGCTCCGCGCTTCGACACTGAGGCGCGGACCGTCGATGCGAAACTCACCTTCGAGCTCGGCGAGCGGAGGCCACTGATCGGCGTAGTCGAGCGTCACGCCCTGGCCCTTGATGTCGACCTGAAGCGTGCCTTTCTTCGCGTCGGCGAACGGAAAGTCGGCGAGATTGCCGCTGAGCTTCAAGTGCCCCTCGCTTGCCGTTCCAGCGACGAGGCTGCGCCGCAGCCAGCCGCGTACGGCGGGCGGCAGCTTCAGCGGAAGATAGCGATACGCCTGCCGAACATCGCCGCGTGCAATCTGGGCGGTAAGATCGATCGATCCCGGTCCCTCGGCGGCCGTGTGATACGTCCCGTTGGCGGAGCCGGCGAGGTGGGCATTGGCGAAGGCGATCTGTTCGAGCGTGATGGCGGTTTCGCCATCCTCGCGTTGCCAGCCGATTCGCCCTTGGATGCTGTCCAACGCGAGTTTCTCGTCGAAGATCCGCGGCAGCTCGACGGTGATGGCGCGGCTGGCGAGCCGCACCGAACCGCCTTTCTGAGTGGCCTCGAAGCTCCCCGTTACGCCGCTCAACCCGGGCCAGCCGTCTTGCTCGGCAAGGCCCAGGTCAGTGAATTGCCCGCGCGCAGCGTAGCCATCCGGCGCCGTTGCCTCGCCGTTCCATTGCAGCGAGCCCTCGGTCAACGTGCCTTTCGGGTTGTAGCGCGCCAGGTCCTCCCGCCATCGTTTGGGCAGTGGCAGGTTCTCGGCGACCTGCGTCAAAGGCGCGAGCTGCAGATTGTTGAACTCGATCGTCCCGGAGGCGATCTCGCGCGCCGTGGCGTCGTGCAGCGTGAGCTTGAAGTCCGTCGGATCGAAGCGCGCCCCGCCGGCGCCCGCGAACGTCAGGCGCTTGGTGAAGAACTCGCGCGTTCCGGGCTGGCTGCGCCAGCCAATGCGTCCCTCGAGCCGTGCCAGCGCCAGCTCCCGCAGCTCGGGTGCGAGCCGGGTTTCCACGTCGGTAAGGACCAGATCCGCGACTATTTCCCGCGGCTCGCCGCCCGCGTATTCGAGCCACACGCGAAGCGCACCCTTGCCGCTCCTGAGGTCGATCGGAAGCGGTAGCCACACCCGCCACGCCGCGACGTCGGCGTAATCGAGCCTGGCGTAGAGTCGACCGGACGAAGCGTGCCATTCGCCGAGCGATCGTCCCCTTACGTCGCCACGGATGTCGATCGGGGCTGCAACCTCGGCCGGCGGTACACCCGTGAGGCCGAAGCGATGGCGACCGAAGCGGTTCTCGAGGCGGAACTCGACGCGCTTGAGCGTGAGCGGCGGCGCATCTCGATGGTCGTCGATCCAGACGACCGCGGCGTCGTGAATCAGGATCCGGCGTTGCCTCAGCAACCAGTCTGCGAGCTTCGACTCGCTGGCGGAATGGTCGAGACCGAATGTCAGGCCCGCGATATGCAGCATGCCGGAGGCGTCGCGCCGCACCGCGAGCTCCGGTCGCTCCAGCGCGAGCTCCTTGAAACGCAGATCGACGAAAAGCAGCGACGTCCACGCCAGAGTCAAGTGCAGCGCCGGCAAGCTCAGCAGCGTCGCGCCGCTCTGGCGGTCGACGACGCGAAAGTCCTTGACGTCGAGGCGGGGATTCCAGCCATCCCAGCCCGAGGCGAGCGCACCGAGCTCGACCGGTTGCCCGATCTGCTGCGCAAGCAGGTCGCTGATCTGTCCGCGATGGCTTTCGAGCTGGGGAAAGACAACGTAACGAATGGCAAGGAGCAGAATGCAGAAGGCCGCGATCGAGGCCACGAGCACGCGACTGCCGAAGCTCAAGATCGCGCGCGGCAGCGATTTCGCGGCACGGGCGGTGTCGGGGCGGGTGCTCTTCAACGGCATGATAGGCTTGGGCGAGTGATTCTACCCTTGGAACCGCAGGCCGCCCCTGTTCTCCCCCCATGGACATGGATGCAGCGTTCGAGTTCAGCCGCTACGCCTCGCGTTTGCGCACCGGGCAGCCCGAGCTCGCAGCGCAGGTTCTCAGGGCGATCGATCGTCCGGCCTCGATCGATACAGGCGACCTCGGTGCCGACGGCGCCGCTCCTGACGCCGCTGCGCTAGCGGCGGCTCTGCGCGCGCTGCGCGCGCGCGTCGGGCTCGCCACACTGCTGCGGGATCTCACCGGCCGCGCCAATCTGACGGAGGTCTGTGCAAAGCAGACGCGTCTGGCCGAGCTCGCGATCGAGGCCGCAGTCGGCGTGCATCACCAGCTGCTCGTCCGGACGCACGGCGAGCCGCTCGGGGCGGATAGTGGCGAGCCGCAGCGACTCATCGTCGTCGCGATGGGCAAGCTGGGCGGCGCCGAGCTCAACGTCTCCTCGGATGTCGACCTCGTGTTCGCGTACCCCGAGGACGGCGCGACGACCGGACCGAAACCGCTGGCCAACCAGGAATTTTTCGACCGCCTCGGGCGGCGTATCGTCGCAGCACTCGGCGACGTTACCGCCGAAGGCTTTGTGTTTCGCGTCGACATGCGCTTGAGACCGTACGGCGACAGCGGGCCGTTGTCGTCGTCGTTTGCGGCGCTGGAGGAATATCTGGTGACTCAGGGGCGAACCTGGGAGCGCTACGCGTGGCTGAAGGCGCGGGCGTTGACCGGCGATCGCGCCGAGGAGCTCCAGCGCCTCATCGCCCCGTTCGTGTTCCGCAAGTATCTCGACTACGATGCTTATGCCGGCTTGCGCGACGTGCATCGACAGATCCGCGAGCAGGGTCGTCGCAAGGATTACGCTAGCAACATCAAGCTGGGGCCAGGCGGCATCCGCGAGATCGAGTTCATCGTGCAGGCGCTGCAGCTGGTGCGCGGAGGCCGGGAAACCGGCCTGCGCGCGCGCGGGACGCTGAACGCGCTCACCGCGCTGGGCGCGCGCGGGTTGCTGCCGCGTCCGGCAGTTGCCGAGCTGTCGGCCGCGTATGTCTTCCTGCGCAACCTCGAGCACCGACTCCAATATCGTGACGATCGACAGACGCACGACGTGCCGACCGATAACGCGGAGCGCGACGCACTCGCCGCCGCCTGCAACGCGGCCGATGCCGACGCATTGGATGGGTTGATCGAATCGCATCGCAGCGCCGTCGAGCGACACTTCGACGCCGTTTTCGCCACCGGCGGGGCGTCCGGCGACGATCCGCTCGCCAGCGCATGGCTCGACCCGGCGCCCGAGGATGCCCAGTACGCAGCGCTCATCGCTGCCGGCTACACCGCGCCGCTCGCGGTCATCGAGACACTCGCCCGCGTGCGGCAAAGCACGCGCTATCGGCAACTGCCGACACTGTCGCGGCAGCGCTTCGACGCGCTGGTGCCGCAACTCCTGCGAGCCGCCTCGGACACTCCGAAGCCAGGCTCGCCGGTCGATGCCTCGGTCGTCTTTGGCCGCTTGCTTGCGCTTCTCGAGACCATCAGCGGCCGCAGCGCGTACCTCGCGCTCCTGGTCGAACATCCTCCTGTGCTCCCGCGCCTGGCGCAACTCATGGGCGCGAGCGCATGGGCCGCGGATTACCTCACGAGGCATCCGATCCTCCTCGACGAGCTCCTCGACAGCCGCGTCCTCCTGGAGGAGCCCGATTGGGGGGCGTGGCGGCGCGAGCTTCACGCCGACCTCGCCGCACACGCCGGCGACACCGAGCGACAAATGGACGCGCTGCGCCATTTCCAGCACGCCCAAGCCTTCCGTCTGCTCGCTCAGGACCTGAACGGCATGCTCAGTGTCGAGCGGCTCGCCGATCATCTCTCCGCGCTCGCCGACGTCGTGCTCGCCGCGACCCTCGCGTACTGCTGGGCGCAGATGCACGACGGGATTCCGGTCGCGCCGCCAAGATTCGCGATCATCGGCTACGGGAAACTCGGCGGCAAGGAGCTCGGTTACGCTTCGGATCTCGATCTCGTGTTCGTGTACGACGACCCGGACGAGGGTGCCCCGCAGCGCTACACACGGCTCGTGCATCGCCTGAATACCTGGCTCACTACCACGACCCCCGCGGGAAGGCTCTACGACACCGACCTGCGGCTGCGGCCCGACGGCGCAAGCGGGCTCGTCGTGTCGAGCTTCGACGCGTTTCGCCGCTACCAGCGTGAACAGGCGTGGACCTGGGAGCACCAGGCGCTCACCCGCGCGCGTTTCGTTGCTGGCGATGCCACCCTCGGCGCAGCGTTCGAAGCCGAGCGCGACACGGTCTTGCGTCTGCCGCGGGATCCGCGGCGCCTGCGCGACGACGTCGTCGAAATGCGGCGGCGGATGTACGCGGGACATCCCAACAGGACGCCGCTTTTCGACCTTAAGCATGATCCGGGCGGCATGGTCGACGTCGAGTTTATCGTGCAGTATCTCGTGCTCGCGCACAGTCGAGAACACGCGCGGCTCACGGCTAATGTCGGCAACATCGCGCTGCTCGGACGCGCCGGCGAGCTCGGGCTGGTTCCGCGAGCGCTGGCGGCGACGGTGGCTGACGCTTATCGCGAGTACCGTCGGCGGCAGCATCAGATCCGTCTGCAGGGCGCACCCTCCGCCCGCGTCGATGCCGAACCCCAGCGCGCAGCGCGCGCCGCGGTCGCCGAGCTCTGGGCTGCCGTGTTCGGTGACTTCTGGCGTAACGGACGCGCTCCCGATTTCGGCTAAAATAGCGACTTTCCAGCACGCTTGGGACACGCCATGTCGATGGCAGACCGCGACGGGTTCATCTGGTACGACGGCAAATTCGTGCCGTGGCGCGACGCCACGACGCACGTGCTGACCCATACGCTGCATTACGGGCTGGGAGTGTTCGAAGGGGTACGCTGCTACAAGACCGCGGCGGGACCGTCGATCTTTCGCCTGCGTGATCACACGGATCGGCTGTTCCGTTCGGCGCAGATTTTCGGCATGAAAATCCCCTACACCAGGGACGAGCTCGAAGCGGCGCAGAAGGAATGCGTCAGTCGCAACGGGCTTGACTCATGCTACCTCCGTCCGCTGGTGTTCTACGGCTCGGAGGCGATGGGTGTGGCGGCCAAGTCGAACCCCATACGCGTAACGATCGCGGCATGGCCGTGGGGTGCGTATCTTGGCGCCGATGGGCTCGAGAAGGGCATCCGCGTGAAGACCTCGTCGTTCACGCATCATCATCCGAACATCACCATGTGCAACGCCAAGGCCGTGTGCAACTACGCGGTCTCGATCCTCGCCAATCAGGAAGTGACGCACGACGGCTACGAGGAGGCGATGCTGCTCGACCCGCAGGGCTTCGTCTGCCAGGGGTCGGGCGAGAACGTCTTCCTGGTTCG
>VBCL01000499.1 GCA_005888865.1 Betaproteobacteria bacterium
GAAAGGCTCCGTCGCCAAGTGGGTGTGGTCCAACCCGCATTGCCTGTTGACGGTCGACGTCAAAGGCGACGATGGCCAGGTGGTTTCCTGGCTGGTCGAATTGCAGGCCCCGAACACCATTTACCCCGCCGGTTACCGCGTCAATACCTTCAAGCTCGGCGACCCGGTGACGGTCGCGGTGCACGCGGTCTCCAATGGCCGGCCCTATGCCCGGGCCGACGGCAAAACCCTGGGTGACGGTGTCCGCGCCGACACGCCCGCGCCGTAAGGTGCCGGTGGACAGATGATGCGTCGATCCAACGCGGCCGCCTCCTGGTCGATGGCCGCGGCGATGTTGTGCCTGCTCGCCGGCGCGTCGCTGCGGGCAGGCCAGAGCGCGCCCGAGGCGTCACTCGTCAGCGAGCAGTACTTCAAGAACATCCAGGTGCTGAAGGGGATGCCGGTCGACACGTTCTTCGATGCGATGGGGATGTTCGCCGCGTCGATGGGGAACGATTGCACCTTCTGTCACGCCAAGGAGGCGGGGTTCCGCCGCGAGGCGTTTGCCGAAACGACGCCGCGCATTCAGCGAGCCCGCCAGATGATCGGGATGATGCAGGCGCTCAACGAGCAGTATTTCGGCGGGCGCCCGCGCGTCACCTGCTTCACCTGTCACCGCGGCCAGTATGCCCCGGTCAGCGCCCCCAGTTTTCTCATCCAGTACGGTGTCCCTACGGAAGACCCCGACATCATCGATTTTCCGACCGAGCAGGGAGTGTCGGCCGACCAGGTGTTCGACCGGTATCTGACCGCGATCGGCGGCACGGCGGCGCTCGCCAAAATCACGAGCTTCACGGCGACGGGGACCTACGCCGGATTCGACACCGGCCAGGAGGAAGTGCCGGTGCAGATATTCGCGAAGGCACCGAACCAGCGCACGTGGATCGTCAAACTGCCGCAGGGCGACAGCTACCGCGTATTCGACGGCGTCAACGGCTGGATCGCGGGTCCCGACAGCCCGGCGCCCCTTTTCACGCTGGTGACGGGCAACCTGGACCGCGCGCGCATCGAGGCGATCCTGGCGTTCCCGGCGGCGATCAAGCAGCTGTACCCGCGGTGGCGGGCCGGGCGGACGCTGATCGACGATCGCGACGTCATCGTCATGCAGGGCACCGCGCCAGGGCTGCTGCCGGTCAATTTTTACTTCGACGACAAGACGGGCCTGCTCGTGCGCGTCGTGCGGTGGAACCAGACGCCGGTCGGGCCGGTTCCGAGCGAGATCAACTACGGCGATTACCGCACGGTTGCGGGCATCCAGATGCCGTTCACCTGGACGGCCACGCAGACCTACATGCAGATGACGATCACGCTGCGCGAGGTCTCGGTGAACGTACCTGTCGACGCATCGCGGTTCGCCAAGCCGCGCGAGTTCCGCGCCGCCAGCCGCTAATTTGGACAACAGGGGTGCTCGATGATGAGTCGCATGTCGCGTCCGCTGCTCGCTCTGATGGTCGTCCTGCTCTCGCATTTCGCGTCCGCTGCTCGCTCTGACGGTCGTCCTGCTCTCCGCCGCATACGTGTGGGCCCAGGCGACCGCACAAATCAACGGGACGGTCGCGGATGCAAGCGGCGCGGTGCTCCCGGGTGTAACCGTGATTGCCATCCAGACTGAGACCGGCTTCCGTCGCGAGGCGGTGACGGATGGCACCGGTTCGTACGCGCTGCTGAATCTCCCGACCGGGCCGTATCGTCTCGAAGCGACGCTCTCGGGGTTCCGCACCTTCTCGCAGACCGGCCTCGTCCTCCAGGTCGGCAGCAATCCGGTTATCCCCGTCAAGATGGAGCTGGGCAGCCTCGAGCAGACCGTTTCGGTCGAAGCGGCGGCGCCGCTGGTCGAGACGCGCAACCCCGCGGTTGGCGCGACCATCACCAGTGAACAGATCGACGCGTTGCCGCTTGAAGGCCGCAGCGCGGTGTCCTTGATCACGCTCACCGGCGCCTCGGCCGACGCGGGCCCCAGCAGCAGCCGCAGCATGACGTCGAGCCGCGGCATCGCGATTTCCGGCGGCCAGCCGTTTGGCGTCGCCTACGTGCTTGACGGCGCGCTGCACAACAACGCCTACGACGGCTTCAACATGCCGCTGCCGTTTCCGGATGCGCTGCAGGAATTCAAGGTGGAGACGAGTACGCAGAACGCGCAGAACGGCGTGCACGCCGGCGGCACGGTGAGCCTGGTGACCAAATCGGGCACGAACCTGCTGCATGGCGACGCGTTCGAGTTTGCTCGTCACCATCGTTTCAACGCCGCCTCGCCGTTTGCGGGCATAGACCCGGCGACCGGCAAACGCCTCGATGACGGCCTGGTGCGCAACCAGTTCGGCGGCGTGCTGGGCGGCAAGCTCGTCCAGGACAAGCTGTTCTTCTTCGGTGGCTATCAGACGTCGCGCTCGACGCAGACCCCCGCTGACCTGGTCGCGTTCGTGCCGACGGCCGCGATGATGGCCGGCGACTTTACCGGCATCACCGCGCCCGCATGCAACCGGGGAACGCAGGTCAACCTGCGAGCGCCGTTTGCCAACAACCGTCTCGCGCCGGCGCAGATCAATCCGGCGGCACTCGCCGTTGCCAAGCGTTTGCCCGCGACGTCGGACCCCTGCGGCCGCGTCACCTATTCGAGCCAGACCAAGCCGGTGGAGACGCAGTCGATCGGAAGAATCGACTGGCAGATCAACCAGAACCATTCGCTGTTCGGCCGCTACATGCTGACCACGACCTTCTGGGATCCGCCGTTCGCGAACAGCGGCGACATCCTGGCGACCTCGCTCGGCGGCCGTGACAGCGACGCGAAGTCGCTGGCGATTGGCGACACGATGGTGCTGAGCAACACGATGGTGAACAACGTGCGCTTTACGTATCACTACACCAACGTGCACCGCACCCACGCTCCCTACTTCGGTCCGGAGGATGTCGGCATCAAGAGCTACAGCTACGTTGACAAGGTCACGCTGATCTCCGTGAGCAATGCCTTCAACCTCGGCCTCGGGACCGAGTTGGACTCGTATTACCGTCCGCACACCTACGCGTTCTCGGACGACCTGACGAAGATCCGCGGCAGCCACCAGTTTGGATTCGGCGGCACGCTCGCCCTGAACGACTGGAAGACGCGCACCAATTCGCGCTCGGGCGGCGCCTTCACCATGAACGGCGGCGCAACCGGATTGTCGCTGGCGGACTTCATGGCCGGGATCGCCTTTGAGTTCCGGCAGGCGAATCCATTCGTGAACGACGCCACGCAGAAGAGCTTCGGTGTCTATGGCCAGGACACGTGGCGCGTCTCCGACAAGATCACGATGAACTACGGGATGCGGTACGAACCCTGGTTCCCGCAGCAGTTCCGGAAAGGGGCGGTCTACAACTTTTCGACCCCGGCCTTCCTCGCGAACGCGCGCAGCACCGTGTATCCCGATGCGCTACCCGGGTTCACCTACCCCGGCGACGCGGGCTTTCCGAG
>VBCL01000127.1:0-1804 GCA_005888865.1 Betaproteobacteria bacterium
TGGTGTACACCGCGCGCGAGGTACTCGAGGTTGACCTGATGCACGATGCCGATGCCGGGTGGCACGACCTTGAACGTGTTGAACGCCTGCATGCCCCACTTCATGAACTTGTAGCGTTCGGCGTTGCGCTGGAATTCGACCTTCATGTTGAGGTCGAGCGCGTTCTTTGTGCCGTAATGATCGACCTGCACCGAATGGTCGACGACCAGGTCGACCGGTACCAGTGGCTCGATGACCTTCGGATTCTTGCCCATGCGCTGCGCCACGCCGCGCATCGCGGCGAGGTCGCACAGCAGGGGAACGCCGGTGAAGTCCTGCAGCACGACGCGCGCGACCACGAAGGGGATCTCTTCGGTGCGCGGCGCATTCGGCCCCCAACCCGCGAGCTGGCGTACGTGCTCTTCGGTGATCTTCTTGCCGTCGCAGTTGCGCAGCACCGATTCGAGCACGATGCGGATCGATACCGGGAGGCGCGAGATCTTGCCGATGCCGGCTTTTTCCAGCGCTGGCAGCGAATAAAATCGGCCGGTCCTGCCCCCTGCGGTGCGAAACTCCTGCAGAGACCCATGGAGATTGTGCGCCATCGTCTTTTCCTTACTTCGTCCCGGGCGGCACGTAACCACCACCTTTATGCGACTGCCCTGCGGATCCTTCGCCATGCTTGCTCGGCGCCTTGTCCGTGTTGGGGGCGGCTTTGTCGTCAGCGGCCACATTCATCTTGACACCATTCGGAAGAATCACGTCGCCCGGGCGCTGGTCGGCCTTGCAGGGCCCCGTCCACTTGGCCTCCATCACCGTGTTTCCTTGCGCCTTGCCCTGCATCGGTGGGTCGAAGGTTGACGTGCTCTCGATTTTGTACGCCGTGTCGAATTTGCCGGTGACCACCGCGTGTGTGGTCGCCTTGCTGCCCGTGCGGCCGAGCCTGCACACCGCATCGACCACGAGCTTGTCGCCATTACGGGCAACCTTGTTCGTGTCGCAGCGTTCGTTGCGCATGCCTTCGGCAAGCTGGCGGAGCGCGTTGTCGGATGCCTGGTCGATGCACATCTGGTAGACCCGCGTCTGTTCCGAGGTTCGTGTGGAAGTGCGCTTGACCTCCCAGAGGCCGGATTTACGCTGAAACTTGTCTTGGGCCTCGACGGCACCTGCCGCGAGACTCAGGGCGAGAAACAAAAGGAACGCTTGGCGCATACGGTCTCCGTGGGACTAGATAACGAACAGATCGACGAATGTGTGCACAGGCGTCGCGGCGAGGCGTCCGCCGTCGAGTGCCAGGTCGAGGATAGCGCGCGCCTGCTTCGCGGGGAAGCGTCGGGCGAGGTTGGTCTTGAACTTCTCCACCAGCAACGGAATGCCTTCGTGGCGGCGCCGACGATGGCCGATGGGATACTCGACGACAACCTCGTCGAGCTTGCTCCCATCGTCGAATTCGACGGTGATAGCGTTAGCGATGGATCGCTTGTCAGGATCGAGATAGTCCCTCGAGAAGCCCTTGTCTTCGACGCAGAGCATCTTCGCGCGCAGCGCGTCGATCCGCGGATCGGCGGCCACGTGGTCCTCGTAGTCGGCGGCGGTCAGATGGCCGAAGATCAGCGGCACGGCAACCATGTACTGGATGCAATGGTCGCGATCGGCCGGATTTGCGAGCGGGCCCGTCTTGTCGATGATGCGGATCGCCGACTCATGGGTGCGAATCGTGATGCGGCGGATCGAATTCAACCGGTCCCTGACCTGGGGATGGAGAGTCATCGCGCATTCGACCGCGGTCTGGGCATGGAATTCCGCGGGATACGAAATCTTGAAG
>VBCL01000127.1:1830-11705 GCA_005888865.1 Betaproteobacteria bacterium
GTTTGCCCCTGAACAGCGCGTCGTAGAAGCCCCAGGTCTTCGCCGTCAACACGGAGGGATAGCCCATTTCGCCCCTGGCGGCCATGAGCGCGAGGCGAACGCCGCGGGCCGTCGCGTCGCCCGCCGCCCAGCTCTTGCGTGAGCCGGTGTTGGGCGCATGGCGGTATGTGCGCAGCGATTGGCCGTCGACCCAGGCGAGCGATACCGCGTCGATAATCTCGTCGCGGTCGAGCCCGAGCATCTGCGCCACGACCGCGGTCGTGGCGACCTTCACCAGCACGACGTGGTCGAGGCCGACGCGGTTGAAGCTGTTCTCGAGAGCGATCACGCCCTGGATCTCGTGCGCCTTGATCATCGCCGTGAGGACGTCTTGCATCGTGGGAGGCTTCCTGCCCGCGGCGATCACGTTGCGAGACAGCCAGTCAGCGGTCGCGAGAATTCCGCCGAGGTTATCGGACGGATGACCCCACTCGGCGGCAAGCCACGTATCGTTGAAATCGAGCCACCGGATCATCGCGCCAATGTTGAATGCCGCCTGGACCGGATCGAGTTGGAACTGCGTGCCGGGTACCTTCGCTCCGTTAGGGACGATCGTACCCGGGACGATCGGTCCGAGCAGCTTGGTGCACGCCGGATACGACAGCGCCTCGAGCCCGCAGCCCAGGGTGTCGATGAGGCAGTGGCGCGCCGTCTCGTACGCTTCCTTGCTCTCCACGCGGTAATGCGCGACATAGTCGGCGATATCGACCAGCACACGGTCCGGCTCGGGGCGCACATTGGAGATCGGGGCGGACACGCTCATTCCTTGGTCTTGGGTTTCGGATTAACGCCGGCGGTGTCGTTCGCGGCGGGCGGTGGCTCCTGCTCCGGCGCACGGCCGATGCTGTACCCGGCGATGCGCCAGCGGCCTTCTTCCCGCGTGAGAAGAAGGGTCTCCAGCGCCGGCGGTGCTTTGCTGAACTGCGTGAGGTATTCGGCGGTGACGTAGCTCCCCTCCGGTGCACCGCGCACGCTGCTGGCGTACTCGGCGTGGCGAAGCTGGCGCATCACCGTTTTACCCAGCATTTCGCGTGATCCCGCGATGTCCTCGACCCAGTCTTTCTCGGTGCGCCCTTCTTTCATGACCGCCGCGGCTGCGCTCCAGCTGTCGGAGAAATGATGCTCGTCGAGCGTGGCGAGCCAGTGCGTCGCCTCTTCGGTCGCGGCGGTCACCGCCGAGCTGCGATCGGTGACATCGTCTGCGGTGGCCGCGGTCCCTGTCAGGATTGCTGCGAAAAACGCCAGCATCGCAACGAGTCGAGGAAGCGTTGTGTGCGTCATCGCCGTTCCGCCAAAGGCACGAAACGCTGATCCTCCGGCCCGACGTAGTTCGCCGAGGGCCGGATGATCTTGCCGTCCTGCCGCTGCTCGATGACGTGCGCCGACCAGCCGGACGTGCGTGAGATCACGAACAGGGGCGTGAACATCGCGGTGGGAACGCCCAGCATGTGATAGCTCACCGCCGAATACCAGTCGAGATTGGCGAACATCTTCTTCGCGTCCCACATCACCGCCTCGATGCGCTCGGCGATCGAGAACATGCTCATGTCGTCGGCAGCGGACGAGAGCCTCCGCGCGACGTCCTTGATCACCCGGTTGCGCGGATCGCTGACGGTATACACCGGGTGACCGAAGCCGATGATGACCTCCTTGTCCGCGACACGTTTGCGGATGTCGCGTTCTGCCTCATCCGGGGTCACGTAGCGCTGCTGCACCTCGAACGAGAACTCGTTCGCGCCACCGTGCTTCGGCCCGCGCAGCGCGCCGATCGCGCCGGTAATCGCCGAATAGATGTCCGAGCCGGTGCCGGCGATCACGCGGGCGGCGAAGGTCGACGCGTTGAATTCGTGCTCGGCGTAGAGGTTGAGCGAGGTATGCATCGCCCGCGCCCAGAGGGAAGAGGGCGGCTTGCCGTGCAGCAGGTGCAGAAAATGGCCGCCGATCGAGTCGTCCTCGGTTTCGACGTCGATCCGCATGCCGCTCTGTGTCCAGTGGTGCCAGTAGAGAAGCATCGAGCCCAGCGACGCCATGAGCCGGTCGGCTACATCCCGGGCAGCGGCAGGATCGTGCGCCTCGCGCTCCGGCAGCACGGCGCCCAGCGCCGAGACCGCCGTGCGCATGACGTCCATCGGATGCGCAGCCGCGGGGATGCGCTCCAACGTCTCGCGCACCGGCGCCGGGATGCCGCGCAGCGTCCGGAGCCTGGCCTTGTACTCGCGGAGCTCGGTCAGAGTAGGCAGCTTGCCATGCACCAGGAGATGGGCGATCTCCTCGAACTCGCAACTGTCCGCGATGTCGAGGATGTCGTAGCCGCGGTAGTGCAGATCGTTGCCGGTGCGGCCCACGGTGCACAGGGCGGTGTTGCCGGCCATGACCCCGGACAGGGCGACGGACTTTTTGGGCTTGGGCCCGGCGGGGGCGGTGGCTTCGGTCGTCATCGCATGGACTTGTCGTGTAGTCGGGCCGTTGATTGGCGTTCCGTCACTTCGTCTTCGCGAACAGCGCGTCGAGCTTCGCTTCGTACGCGTGGTAGCCGAGAAATTCGTAGAGCTCTGCCCGCGTCTGCATGGTATCGAGGGCTGCCTTCTGGGTGCCGTCGCGGCGCAGCGTCCGATAGACGTTGAGCGCCGCGCTGTTCATCGCCCGGAATGCCGAGAGCGGGTAGAGCGCGAGCGCCACGCCTGCGTCCTCGAGCTCAAGCAGCGTGAACAGAGGCGTCTGGCCGAACTCGGTGATGTTGGCGAGCACGGGCACGCGCACCGCGTCGACGAAGCGCCGATACATGGCGAGCTCGGTGATCGCTTCGGGGAAGATCATGTCCGCGCCGGCTTCGACGCAGGCGCAGGCGCGGTCGATCGCAGCCTGCAGACCCTCGACCGCCAGCGCGTCGGTGCGCGCCATGATCACGAATGCGGGATCTGGACGGGCATCGACCGCGGCCTTGATGCGATCGACCATCTCGGTTTGCGAAACGAGCTCCTTGCCCGGTCGATGGCCACAGCGCTTGGCGCCGACCTGGTCCTCGATATGGAGTGCGGCCGCGCCGGCCTTCACGAGCGAACGGACCGTCCGGGCGATGTTGAATGCAGAGGCGCCGAAGCCGGTGTCGACGTCGACCAGGAGTGGAAGCGTCGACGCATTCGTGATTCGAAGGACGTCGGTCAACACGTCGTCGAGCGTGGTGATACCGAGATCGGGCACGCCGAGCGATCCCGCAGCGACGCCACCTCCCGAGAGATAGATCGCCTTGTAGCCGGTCTTCTCGGCCAGGATCGCGTGGTACGCGCAGATCGTGCCTGGCACCTGCAGCGGCGTCTCGGCGGCGAGGGCGGCCCGGAATTTGGCGCCGGGAGAGGTGGCGGTCATCGCTCGCGTTTAGTGCGTCTGCTCTTCGACAGCGAAGAACGCCTGCGCGACTGCCGGTAGCGTCGCGCCGGCGCGGTGCGCGCGCTGCAACACCTCCCAGCAGTAACGGTACGACGCCCGGTCGTAGAGCTTGTCGTCGTGGCGGATCGGTCCCCAATCGGCACCCTGTGCCTCGGCGAGCACTGCCGCCGCGGTCTCGACCTCGGCCGGATCGGGGCGGAACGCGCGCACGATCGGCTCGAGTTGCGACGGGTGGATGCTCCACATGCGAAGAAAGCCGAACTCGGTCCTTGCCCTCTGCGCATCCGCATGCACCGCGTCGGGATCGTCGAGCGCGAGGCTGACGCCGTGGGCGGGCACGATAGCGTGCGCCAGAGCGGCGGCGGCAACTTCGCACTTCGCCCGCCGCACGAGCGGATGGTCGAACTGCCCCGGACTCTGCATCGCCGCGGCGGGGATCGCGCCGTGATGGGCGCTCACGAAATCGAGCGTTCCGAAATCGAGGCTGACGACGCCCGGCAGCGCGGCGATCGCCCAGGCATCGTGCACGGCGCCGGGCGTCTCGATCATGACGCTCACCGGAATCGAGCGATTCACGCCGGCACGCAGCGCTTCCTTGCGCACCGCGCGCAGGAACCGCTCGACGTCGGCGACCGACTCCGCTTTGGGTAGCGTCAGGAACGCGATCCGCGTGCCTGCATCACGGACGAGGATGTCGAGGTCCGCGCGCCACGCATGATGGGTGAGGTCGTGAATGCGCGCGCCGACGCGGTCGAAGGCGTTGCCTGTGCCCGCGATAAGCGCCGCCATTGCCTTGGCGTGCGCGCGCTCCTCGCCGACCGGGGCGCCGTCCTCGCAATCGCAGCCGATGTCGAACACCGGCCCCATCTCGACCTGCAGACGCAGCGCTTTGGCAAGATGCCGCTCGTTGCCGGCGTAATGCACGCACGGCGGCAGCGCAGGCAACGGGCGCTCGGTGCCGTAGAGTGCCGCGCGGGGGTGCAACGCCGTCATGCGTACGCGCAGCTAGCCCAGAAGAGAGGCGACACCGGCGCGCTCTTCCTCGAGCTCCTTCAGCGTCGCGTTCATCCTTTCGCGCGAGAAGGCGTCGATCTCGAGGCCCTGCACCAGCTCGTATTCGCCGGCGCTGGTAATGACCGGCATTCCGTATACAAAGTCCTGCGGAATGCCATAGCTTCCATCGGAGACGATGCCCATCGTCACCCATTTGCCGGCGCTCCCGCCAAGCCAGTCGCGGACATGGCCGATCGCCGCGTTGGCCGCCGAAGCGGCCGACGACAGACCGCGGGCCTCGATGACTGCTGCACCGCGCTTGCCGACCGTCGGGATGAACACCGTGCGGTTCCAGTTCTCGTCGTTGATCCGGGCCTTGAGCGAGGCGCCGTTGGTCGTCGCGAACCGGTAGTCCGGATACATCGTGGGCGAGTGGTTGCCCCACACGATCAGCTTCTCGATCGAGCCGACAGGAACGCCCGCCTTGGTCGCGAGCTGCGACAGCGCGCGATTGTGGTCGAGTCGGAGCATCGCCGTGAAATTCTTCTTCGGCAGCGACGGCGCCGACTTCATCGCGATGTAGGCGTTGGTGTTCGCCGGGTTGCCGACCACCAGGACTTTGACGCCACGGTTCGCAACTGCATCGAGGGCTTTGCCCTGAGCGATGAAGATCTTTGCGTTTTCGAGCAGCAGGTCCTTGCGCTCCATCCCCGGGCCGCGCGGCTTCGCGCCGACCAGCAGCGCGATCTCGGCGTCCTTGAACGCGGTGTTGGCATCGCCGCTTCCACTCATTCCGACCAGCAGGGGGAAGGCGCAATCCTCGAGCTCCATCATCACGCCCTTGAGCGCTGCCTGGACCTTGTCGATCGGCAGCTCGAGGAGCTGCAGGATCACCGGCTGATCCGCCCCGAGGAGCTGGCCGCTGGCGATGCGGAAAAGGAGGCTATAACCGATCTGGCCGGCGGCGCCGGTGACGGCAACGCGAACGGGCGTCTTCATGGCAGGCTCCTGCAGAGCGTCGTTGCGAGGATCGATTCACGATCGGGGCGGGCGGGCGACGCACCGGCCGCGGTCAGTTCCGGACGCGAGCCGTACGCGGCGGCCCGGAACGTCAGCATCTTACGGACCAAACCGGTGGGGTGTCAATCAATCTTATAACTGTTATATGATATAAGAGATCGTTCTCGCCGGCAGGCGCCTCGGATCGTTCAACGAGCGGCCGGCGCGGCTCGGTTTGCGAGGAACCCGTCATGGCACCTTCGACACAGCACTCTGCGCCCGCGTTCCGGCCGCTCTATCTGCAGATCAAAGGTCTGTTGATCAAGAGTCTCGAGGCGGGTGAGTGGCGCCCCGCCGAATCGATTCCCAGCGAAATCGAGCTGGCGACGCGGTTCCGGGTCTCGCAAGGAACCGTGCGCAAGGCGATCGACGCCCTCGCGGCCGACAACCTGGTCATCCGCCGGCAGGGCAAGGGCACCTTCGTGGCCACGCACACCGAGGAAAAGACCTCGATGTTCCGGTTTCTCCGCATCCGGCGCAACGACGGCCGCGACGAATATCCGGCCAGTCGCCTGGTGGACGTGCGTCGCGGCAAGGCCACCGCCGAAGTGGCCCGGCCGCTCGAGCTCAGGACCGGCGACCCGGTGATCGCGCTCAAGCGGGTCCTCGACTACGGCGGGGAGCCGGCGGTGCTCGACGAGATTGTCGTCCCGGCACAATTGTTCAAGGGTCTCACCCGCGCGAAGATTGAAAGCCATCGCGGATCGATCTATAGCCTCTTCGAGACCGAGTTCGGGGTCCGTATCGTGCGCGCGCAGGAAAAGCTGCGGGCGGTGCCGTCAGACCCGGGCAGCGCGACGCTGCTGCGGGTTGCTCCCGGGGCGCCGCTGCTCGCCGTCGAGCGGGTCACCTATACCTACAGCGACAAGCCGGTCGAATGGCGGCGCGGGCTTTGCACGACGCGGCATCACCACTATCTCAACGAGCTGAGTTGATGAAACGCGCGGTATCGGCGCGGTGGCGGCGATGCGGCGATTGCCTGTATACTTTTCAGTGCGCATCGAGCCCGGATGCGACATCGTCGGTCCAAAACCCATGTCCTCCGTCGAGCGCCCCGTGACCAAGCCGCGCCCGGTCTACCTGAGCTTGTTGCGGATCCGACTGCCGCTGCCTGGGATCGTATCGATCCTGCACCGCATCAGCGGTGCCGGATTGTTCCTGGTAGGATTGCCGCTGCTGCTCGTCTCCATGCAGTGGAGCCTTGCCTCGCCCGAGTCGTTCGAGGCGCTGCGCGCCACGCTCGCCAATCCGCTGGCGAAGATCGTGCTCATCGGCCTGATCTGGGCGTATGTCCATCATTTCTGTGCCGGCATTCGCTATCTGCTTCTCGATATCCACCAGTTCATCGACCTCAAGCCAACCCGCCAGTCGAGCGCGGTCGTGCTGGTCGTCAGTCTCGGACTCACCCTCATCATCGGGGCGCTTCTGTGGTGAACCGCATCATCGTCGGCGCCCACTACGGGCTCAAGGACTGGCTCGCCCAGCGCCTCACCGCGGTGACGATGGCGCTCTACACGCTGCTGTGGCTGATGATTGCCGGATACCACGGCGGCGTGGATCACGATCTGTGGCAGGCGCTGTTCGCCAACACCGCCTTCCGGGTGGCGACGCTGCTTTTCGGGCTCGCGCTCCTCTGGCATGCGTGGATCGGCATGCGTGACATCTGGATGGACTACATCAAGCCGACCGCGTTGCGGCTGACGCTGGAGATGCTGACCGTCGTCGTGCTGCTCTGCTATGCCGGCTGGCTCATCGACATCCTGTGGGGAGCGAGGTGAGCACCGCAGGGCCGCCCCAAGGTGCGAATAGCGCCCCCGCTTTTGGGGGCAGCGCAGCGGCCGAATTGTCCAATGAGGCCGCAAGCGTGGGGGTCCACCAGTGAGCGCCGGGTTACCTGTGCGCAAGTTCGACGCCATCGTCGTCGGCGCCGGCGGTGCCGGAATGCGGGCCTCGCTGCAGCTCGCCGAAGCGGGCCTTTCGGTCGCGGTCCTGTCGAAGGTTTTTCCGACGCGCTCGCATACGGTGGCGGCCCAGGGCGGCATTGGCGCCGCGCTTGGCAACATGTCGGAAGACAGCTGGCTCTGGCACATGTACGACACCATCAAGGGGTCGGACTGGCTCGGTGATCAGGACGCCATCGAGTACATGTGCAAGATGGCGCCGCGTGTTGTCTACGAGCTCGAGCATTTCGGCATGCCCTTCGATCGCAATCCCGACGGCACGATCTGGCAGCGCCCGTTCGGCGGGCACTCGATGAATTTCGGCGAACGCCCGGTGCAGCGCGCGTGCGCGTCAGCCGATCGCACCGGGCATTCGATGCTGCACACGCTCTATCAGCGCAACGTCAGGGCGCGCACCCAGTTCCTGGTCGAGTGGATGGCGCTCGATCTGATCCGCGACGCCGACGGCGACGTGCTGGGGGTGACCGCGCTGGAAATGGAAACCGGCGAGGTGATGATCCTGCAGGCCAAGGCGACCCTCTTCGCGACCGGCGGCGCAGGGCGAATCTTTGCCGCGAGCACCAATGCGTTCATCAACACGGGTGACGGGCTGGGCATGGCTGCGCGTGCCGGCATCCCGCTCGAAGACATGGAAATGTGGCAGTTCCATCCGACCGGCGTCTATGCCGCGGGCGTGCTGATCACCGAGGGTGTGCGCGGCGAAGGCGGCATCCTTCTCAACGTCAATGGCGAGCGCTTCATGGAGCGCTACGCTCCCAACCTGAAGGATCTCGCCTCGCGCGACGTTGTCTCCCGGTCGATGGACCAGGAGATCAAGGAGGGCCGCGGCTGCGGGCCGCAAAAGGATCATGTGCTGCTCAAGCTCGACCACCTCGGTCCCGAGATCATCATCAAGCGACTGCCGGCGATTCGCGAGATCGCGATCAAGTTCGCCAATGTGGATCCCATCCGCGAGCCGATACCGGTGGTGCCGACTATCCATTACATGATGGGTGGCATTCCGAGCAACGTGCACGGCCAGGTAGTGGCCCCGCGGGACGGCGATCCGAACGCGGTCGTGAACGGCCTTTACGCGATCGGCGAGTGCGCCTGTGTCTCGGTCCACGGCGGCAACCGCCTCGGCACCAATTCGCTGCTCGACATCATCGTGTTCGGCAGGGCTGCGGGCAACCACGTCGTCGAGCAGAATTTCGCGCGCCAATCGCACAAGCCGCTGCCGAAGGACGCTGGCAATCTCTCGCGCTCGCGCCTCGCCCGCCTGGACGCCGCCACCTCCGGCGAACAAGTGGCGGACGTCGCCAACACGCTGCGCACGACCATGCAAGCGCACTGCGGCGTGTTCCGCAATCAGCAGCTGCTGACCGAGGGCGTGGCCAAGGTCACGCAGATCGAGCAGCGCGTGCGTCGCACCGCGATCAAGGACAAGAGCAAGACCTTCAACACTGCGCGGGTCGAGGCCCTCGAGCTCGACAACCTGATCGAGGTGGCCAAAGCCACCATCGTGTCGGCCGAAGCGCGCAGGGAGTCGCGAGGGGCTCAGGCGCGCAGCGACTACCCGGCCCGTGACGACGCGAATTGGCTCAGGCACACGCTCTGGTACCGTGAGGGCAACCGACTCGACTACAAGCCGGTCAACTTGAAGCCGATGTCGGTCGACGCCTTCCCGCCGAAGGCCCGCACCTACTAGGACCGGCATGAAATTCCGCATCTACCGCTACGATCCGGAGCAGGACGCCGCGCCGCGCATGCAGGACTACGACGTGGCGCTCGATCCCCACGATCGCATGCTGCTCGATGCACTGATCCGGGTGAAGGCGCACGACGACACGCTCGCCTTCCGACGTTCGTGCCGCGAAGGGCGGCTCCTGCGCCATGAACATCGACGGCCAGAACACGCTGGCCTGCACCAAGTCGATGCACGACGTGAAGGACGGCGCGGTGAAGATCAATCCGCTGCCGCATCAGCCCGTGGTAAAGGACCTGGTGCCCGATCTCACCAATTTCTTCGCGCAATATGCCTCGATCGAGCCGTGGCTGAAAACCACCTCGCCGACGCCGCAGAAGGAATGGCGGCAGAGCCACGAGGACCGCGAAAAGCTCGACGGCCTCTATGAATGCATTCTCTGCGCCTGCTGCTCGACGGCGTGCCCGTCGTTCTGGTGGAACCCGGACAAGTTCGTGGGCCCGGCAGGGCTCCTCGCCGCGTATCGGTTCATCGCCGACTCTCGCGATCAGGCGACGGGCGAGCGCCTGGACGATCTCGAGGACCCTTACCGGCTGTTCCGCTGTCACACGATCATGAACTGCGTCGACGTCTGCCCAAAGGGGCTCAATCCGACCAAGGCGATTGGCAAGATCAAGGAGATCATGGTGAAGCGGGCGGTGTGATTCTTTGCGCATCGCCCCCATATGGTTCGATGGTCGGTTCGCGGCCCA
>VBCL01000500.1 GCA_005888865.1 Betaproteobacteria bacterium
TCGGCGCCGGCTCACGATCCTGCCTTTCCTGATGCGGGCGATCGTGCTTGCCGTGCAGACGTTTCCGCAGATGAATGCGCGCTTCGACGACGAGCAGGGCATCGTGACGCGCTTCGATGCCGTGCACATGGGTATCGCGACGCAGACCGATGCCGGGCTGGTCGTGCCCGTCGTGCGGCACGCCGAGGCGCGTGACCTGTGGGCGAGCGCGGCCGAGGTCGCGCGTCTCGCCGCCGCGGCGCGCTCGGGCAAGGCGACGCGCGACGAGCTTTCGGGATCGACCATCACGGTCACGAGTCTCGGCCCGCTCGGCGGCATCGTCACCACGCCGGTGATCAATGCGCCGGAAGTGGCGATCGTCGGCGTGAACCGCATCGTCGAGCGGCCAGTCGTGCGCATGAGCGCGATCGTGCCGCGGCGCTTGATGAACCTGTCGTCGTCATTCGACCACCGAGTGGTCGACGGACAGCACGCCGCCGAGTTCGTGCAGGCGCTGGCTACCTGGAGTGCCCGGCGCTCCTGTTCGTCGAGTAGCCAGCGATAAACTCGGGACTCCGCTGAGTCGAAAGCGGCGTACCCAGCGTCATCTACTGTTTGCGGCGAGCAGAGGTCGGGCCGCCGGCACCTGCGAGTTGGACGAGAATTGCTCAACGGGTCTGTCGCTCGCTGGGTACGGGCCGTAAACGACACGCATCTCCACCAGCCCCGCTTTGCTCGCGTGCTCGAGGTCGCGTTCTGCCGCGGCGAGTGTCTCGGGATCACTGCGGGCGAGCCGTCGGATGCCGTAGGCTCGGTTGCGCCCGTTGGCCTTCGCCATGTACAGCGCCATATCGGTGAGGCCGATTGCACTGTCCCAAGGCAATGGAACGTCGCCCGGCGGCAGCGGGATCGGGACATAGCCTACCGAGGCCGTGATCCGAATGCGCTTGTCCAGCAATAGGATCGGCTCGGCAGCAATGCCGTGAAGGATTCGTGTCGCGAGCTCGTCCAGTCGATCGACGTTCGTCGTCGCGAGGACCAGGAATTCCTCGCCGCCCCAACGGACGATCATGTCGGTCTCGCGCAACGAATCACGCAGCCTTCGCGCCACCTCCACCAGCACCGCATCGCCCAGCGCGTGGCCGAAGCGGTCGTTGGTTTCCTTGAAGTGATCGATGTCGATCAGTAGCAGGGCCCGGACCGTAAAGTCGTCTTCCTGGCGACGGCGTTCGGGGCGGGCAAGCTCCGCGGTGACGAAATTTTGGAAATAGCGGCGGTTATAGAGACCGGTTAGCGGATCCCGGGTGCTCTGGATGCCCAGCTCCGCGTTCTTGTGACCGAGAAGCCGGTTGGTTACCCGCAGCTTGCGGTAAAGCACCGCGACCACGATAAACGACACCGCAAAGAGCACAGCGAGCGACCACCAGACCCGCTGTTCCAGCTCCCGGGTGGCAAGCTCGGCCGTCTTGAGGTGGTTTTCGCGGTTGAGAAGACTGATTTCTCGGTTGCGTTTCTCCGACTCGTATTTCTCCTGCAATTCGACAAGAGCGCGCAGTTGCGTTTCCTGAGCTATCTCTTCCTTGAGCGTTTTCTCGCGGTGATAGAGGGCGAGTGCCCCTTGGTAATCGCCGACTCGTTCCAAGTCGCTTCCATACTCGTCGATCAGCTCGACGGTATTGGCTGTCGCCCCCGTGCGCTCATAATAGGCGACGGCCTCATCGGTCAAGCGCTTGCCTTCGGCGATACGCCCCAAGCCGAGGAGTGAGAATCCCATATTGGCCTTGCTCGCAGCCGCAAGCTTTGTGTCGCTGGTCGCCTGTGCCAGCGCGAGCGCGTCCCGCGCGAAGTTGAGTGCTTCGCCGAACTGCTTGCGTCGCAGACGGATGTCGGAGAGATTGACAAGTGCGCGGCCCTCGGCCACCTGCGAGTGGGCCTTGCGCGCGATGGCCAGGGCCTCTTGCATCGCCGCGAGCTCTCGAGAGGGTTGTTGCAGCAATTCCATGACCGCCGATTCGGCCATCTTGGCATTAGCCATCGCGTAGACGCTTTTCGCGGCCTTGGCGTCCTCGTATGCAGCGAGGCTCGCGGCGAGTGACTCCTGACCCTGCTTCAGGGTGAGGTGCAACACCGAGAGCTGGTAGAGCACGCTCGACCTGCGATACGCGTTACCCGCCGTATCGGCAGAGGAGAACGCATCATGGAGAGCGGCCAACGCCTCCTCCGACTGGCCCCGCGTCCGGGCGGACGTACCGAACGCCAGCGCGGCCCAATACTGCAGAAACGCATCGTGCGAACCCTTTGCGAGCGTCCGCGCTTCGCGAGCGAGTGCAGCCGACTTCGCCGCGTCACCGGCAGAAGATTCGATCGTACTGCGGATAAGGCGTGCGGTCGCAAGCCCGGGCAGGTCCTGCGCCTTGGTAGCCTCTGCTTCCAACCTATCGGCGAGTTCGGCTGCTGCGGGCGCCTTTCCTGCCAGGACCATCGCCTGGCCGTATAGGGCGTACACGAACCGGCGTGCGTCTTTGGGAGCGACATCGGCGCGTGGGACTAATCCCTCCAAGTCGAGCAGCGCGCTCTGCGGGTGGCCATAAAGTGCAGCCTCGATTTCCAGCGCACGATGAACCAACTCGTCGTTGGTCGAAGCAGCCGACACGGCCAGTGAAGCGAACAAGGCAACAAGCGGTGTCCGCCACGCCCAACGAAAGAAACCAGCCAGCAGGTCGTTGCGATCGGCTGTCATTGAATCGGAACTACGCTTCCAGGACTCGGGCATCGCGAACTATCGCTCGGTCCGAAGTTCTGCTGGATTGAATTGTTCACCACAGGTCGTCAGCACCGGATTAGACACGGCCCTACCGACGCAACAAACATGCCCCGAACGCGATGCCACTCTCCAGGGCGCCGGATTTGACACGGATCCCATGGTTCGCTCTGTCCCCCTCTCGCTCAGCAC
>VBCL01000128.1 GCA_005888865.1 Betaproteobacteria bacterium
CGCCCAGCACTATTCCGCCAGCAAATAATCACGGCTGTCTTCCAGAAAATGCGGGCCGGCGTCGGAGCGGAGCGCCGTCCCGACGCCTTCTGCGGTGAGCACCTCGAGCAGCAACGCGCTGGTCACTCCGCCGTCGATGATGTGGACCGAGCGCACGCCTTCGCGCACCGCCTGCAGGGCCGCGGCCACGCGAGGGCGCATACCACCGTCGACGACGCCCTCGCGCAGGAATGCTTCGGCTTCACTCGCCGTGAGGACGTACACGAGCTTGCCGGCACGGTCGTGCACGCCCGGGACATTGGTCATCAGGATCAGCTTCTCCGCCTCGAGCGTTCGCGCGAGGCGCCCGGCGAGCAGATCGGAGTTGATGTGATACGCGGTGCCGTCCGTACCGACTCCGATCGGCATGATGACCGGGATGAAGTTTCGCGACAGCAAAAGATCGATGAGATCGACGTCGATGCTTTCCACGTCGCCGACGAAGCCCAGGTCGCGCGCGTCGGCCTCGCCGGCGTCCTCCGACAAGGTCAGACGGCGGGCGTGGATGAAGCGGCCGTCCTGTCCGCTCAGGCCCACTGCGCGTCCGCCGTGACGGTTGATCAGGCCGACGAGCTCCTGGTTCAGCTCGCCCAACGCCATCTCCACGATCGTCAACGTGCGCTCGTCGGTGACGCGCACACCGCGGTGGCGGCGGCTTTCCATGCCGGTCTGGCGCATCAGCTCGTCGATTCGCCAGCCGCCGCCGTGGACGACGATCGCCTTCATGCCGACCAGTCGCAGCAGCGCGACGTCGCGCGCGAATCCCGCCTTGAGGGCAGGATCGGCCATTGCGTTGCCGCCGAAGCGAATCACCAGCGTCTTGCCGTGGTAGGCACGGATGTATGGCAAGGCTTCGGCGAGGATGCGGGCTTTGGGATTCGTGGACATCAGGGTCTCAGGGCGCCACAGCGAGGCATATTAACCCGCCGTCGCATTCGGCGGGCGCGTCGTCCGATGTCGGTGGCGCGTCTTGCCGGTGTCGGACTATAGTAGGGACAGGGAATCGCCGCGTTGGCGCTTACGTCGACGGTGCCGGCTACCGCCGGAGATCATCGAGAACCGAATCACCGATGACGATCGATTGGACTTCATTCACACCGTGGTCCGCCGCAATCGGCGGTGTCATCATCGGCCTCGCTGTCGCGATGTTCGTGCTTGTGAACGGCCGCATCGCGGGCATCAGCGGCATCGTCGGCGGACTGCTTCGGCCGGCGCCGGGTGATGCGGGCTGGCGGATCGCATTCGTCGCGGGGTTGATCGCTGCGCCGCTCTGCTTCGCGACCGTGACGACGTTGCCGCCGGTGGTGATCGAGGCGAGCTATCCTGCACTCGTCGTCGCCGGACTGCTGGTCGGCATCGGCACGCGCTACGGGGCCGGCTGCACGAGCGGCCACGGCGTGTGCGGGATCTCGCGCCTGTCACCGCGGTCGATCGTCGCCACGCTTTCGTTCATGGCGGCCGGCGTCGCGACCGTGTTCGTCGTGCGGCACGTCATCGGCACTTGAGCGCAGCCATGTATGCATTGAGCTCCTTCGTCGCAGGGTTCGTGTTCGGCACCGGGCTCGTCGTGTCGGGCATGGTCAATCCGGCCAAGGTTCAGGGCTTTCTCGATCTTGCGGGCGCGTGGGATCCGTCGCTGGCGCTGGTGATGGCCGGCGCCGTCGTCGTGGGAGCCGCCGCTTTCGCGCTCGCCGGCAGGCGCGCCTCTACGGTGCTCGGCGCCCCGATGGCGCTTCCCACAACGCGCGTTATCGACGCGAGGCTCGTGCTCGGCAGCCTCGCCTTCGGCGTCGGCTGGGGACTCGCCGGATTCTGTCCCGGCCCAGCGCTTGTAGCGCTCGGCGCCGGCAAGCTCAAGGCGGTCGTGTTCGTCGCGGCAATGCTGGCAGGGATGCTGGTCTTCGAGCTCGCCGAACGCGCCCGCTCGAGGGGCGAGAGCGTTCCGCGCGACACCGCGCTTCCGGGCGCATGACGCTGTGGAGAAACGCCAATGCTGATCTTCCGCCAACTGTTCGACCCGCAGTCGTCGACGTACTCGTACCTGCTCGCCGACGCGCGTGCGCGCGAGGCCGTGCTGATCGATCCGGTGTTCGAGCAGGCGCGACGCGATGCGGCGCTCATCGCCGAACTCGATCTCAAGCTCGTCGCCACGATCGAGACGCACGTGCACGCGGATCACGTGACTGCGGCATGGCTCCTCAAGCGCCAATTTGGCAGCGCAATCGCGCTCTCCGCCGCGAGCGGCGCCGAAGGCGCCGACCGCTATCTCGCGCATGGCGACCGGGTGAAGTTCGGAGCGCGCTATCTCGAGGTGCGCGCCACACCCGGCCACACGCACGGGTGCGTGACGTACGTTCTCGACGACGAGAGCATGGCGTTCACCGGCGATTGCCTGCTGATCCGCGGCAGCGGTCGCACCGACTTCCAGCAGGGAGACCCGCGTGCGATGTACAGCTCGGTGCGCAGTCAGATCCTGACGTTGCCTCCCGCCTGCCTGCTCTACCCGGCGCACGATTACCGGGGCCTCACGGTGACCAGCGTCGCCGAAGAACGGCGATACAACCCGCGGCTGGGCGGCGACATCGGCGAGTCCGACTTCGTCGGCTACATGAACAACCTCGGCTTGCCGCATCCGAAGCTGATCGACATCGCCGTGCCGGCGAACCTGCGCTGCGGACGTCCGGAGAAGGATACGGCGCTGCCCGCCGAGCCCGGTTGGGCACCGTTGACGTTCACCTTCGCCGGCATCTGGGAGATCCGGCCCGATGCGCTCGAGGAAAGCGCGGCGCGCGTGCAGATCGTCGACGTGCGCGAGCCCGACGAGTATCACGGCTCGCTCGGACACATCCACGGCGCGACGCTGATTCCCCTCGGTACGCTCGCGGCCCGCGCCCCCGAGCTTGCGCGCGATCGCCCGGTCGTCGCGGTGTGCCGTTCAGGCGCCCGGTCGGCTCAGGCTTCGGTCATGTTGCAGCGGGCCGGATTCAACGACGTCGCCAATCTCGCGGGAGGGATGCTGCGCTGGCGTGCGGAGGGATATCCGGTGGAGGGCGGGCTGGCGTAGCTCGGGCCGCCACCGTATGGTGGACAGCACAAAGCCCGCTGCAGCGGGCCTTGTTGGGTCAAGCGAGACCGTCAGAAATTCGGCGCGACGTTATTCTCGGCGCATACCATGCGCGCTTCGAACGTCGTCACGAACGGATTCGGGCTGATCTGCACCAGGCGCGATGCGCCGGCGCTTTCCTTCCGGATCAAAGGCGACGAGCCCTGAATCAGCGCCTCCTTCGGAATCCGGTACAGGTCTCCGGACCCCACCTCGACGTAGGCTCCGGGCTCGGTAATGTCCTGCCAACCTAATTCGCGGAGCCGAGTTCTCCGCTGCGGATCGACCGATGCATTCCTCACTTCTGTTCCCATGGTTACCTCCGATTTCCCGGGTCCAGGAAGCAGACCCTTTCCGGTGCGCCTGCGACGATGACCACCATCACACGAGCGACCGAAAGAGTTTGACTGACATGGCACGGCCGGGTTCCTGACAGCGCGCTTCATGTTTCGCTGTCAGCGTGCGTCTCCCTCATGGACGAGGGGGTATTTGACGCTGGCAGCAGCCTTCGGGTACCGTCGGGACTCACACACGAAGACCGCGACCGCCCGTTACCGGGATCGGCTCGCGGCGGTAGCGCCACCAGGAGGATTCCGATGATCGTCATTCATTGCTTTGTGCAGCCGATCGCGCGCGCCGTGGCGTTCGCAATGCTGCTTGCGCTCGCCTTGTGCCTTCCGCCGGGCGTCGCCCCTGCATTCGCGGCCGACACGATCAACGCCTACTCGATCTGGCCGGAGAATTGGGCGCGGCCGATGTTCGAGGAATTCGAGAAAGCCACAGGGATCAAGGTCAACTTCGTGCGCTTTTCTTCCGGCGAGGCGTTGGCGCGTGTGATGGCCGAGAAGAATAATCCGCAGGTCGACGTCCTGTTCGGCGGTCCGGTCGAGACCTTCGCCGCCGGCATTAGCGAAGGCGTATTCGAGCCGTACAAGCCGCCCTCCTTCGCCAAGCTTCCCGCGCGCTTCCGTCACCCGGACGGGCAATGGATCGCCATCGCCGACGATCCGCTGGTGTTCATGTCCAACGACAAATTCCTCAAAGAGCACAATCTCAAGGCGCCGGCGTCGTGGAACGATCTGCTTGCGCCCGCCTACAAGAACATGCTGCAGATGGCGGACGCGCGGACTTCGGGCACCGCCGTGACGCGCATCTTCTCCGTCCTGGAAGTGAACGGCCGCGACGAGAACAAGGCGTTCGATTACATGAAGAAGCTGCGGCCCAACGTGCAGCTCTACACCAAGAGCGGCGGAGGCGGCACGCTGCCCGTGGGTCTGGGCCAGGCCGGTGCGGGCATCTTCTTCATCGTCGACGCGCTCGACACCAAGGCCAAGGGTTACGAGGTCACGATCAGCTTTCCGAAGGAGGGCATCGGCACGGCCGCCGAAGGCATCGCGCTCATCAAGGGCGCGAAGAATCCGGCGCTGGGCAAGAAGTTGATCGACTGGGCAAGCTCGCCGGCGATGCAGGGCCAGTTTGCGAAATACAAGATCAACTTCGTTCCCGCGCATCCCGACGTCGCGCTCGATCCCGGTCTTGCCGCAGTGCTCAAGGACGCCAAGCTCTTCCCGATCGACGCCGATTACGCGGGCGCCAACCGCAAGCGCATCGTCGAGCGCTGGGTCGCCGAGGTCCTCAATCCCTGATCACTTCCGTTCGTGGTGAGCTTGTCGAACCACGAACGGGCTTCCATGGGAACGAAACGGTCAGCGATCGCCCGCCCTTCGACAAGCTCAGGGCGAACGGGCAGCGCACGGGGCATCTTCCCCGCAGACATCGCGGCACGCATCCGTCGCGATCCCGCGGTCGCGTCCGCGGTGCTGTCCCTGTGGCTGCTGCTCGCGCTGTTCGTCATCTACCCGCTGGCGATGCTGCTCGCGCGGGTGCTCGTCGATCAGGGCACGTTCACGACGGCCGGGCTTGCCGCTGTGGTCACCGACCGGCATCAGATGCGAGCCTTCTGGAACAGCCTGCTGCTGGGCTCTCTGGTCGGCATCGTCGGGACGTTCCTCGGCTTTCTCTTCGCCTTCACTGCCGCCCGCGGGCGACTGCCGCGGTGGCTCCTCACCGCGATCGACGCCGCCGTGCTCCTGCCGCTGGTCTCGCCGCCGTTCACCACTGCGATCGCGATGATTTTCTCGTTCGGGCCGCGCGGGCTCATCACCTACGAGTTGCTTGGGATAAAAGGCTACACGGTGTATGGGCTCGACAGCACGCTTTTCTCCGAGGCTGTCACGTATTTCCCGATTGCCTATCTCACGTTGCGGCCGATCCTCGCCGCGATCGACTCGAACATCGAAGGCATGGCGCTCTCGCTCGGCGCATCGCGCTGGCGGGTCTTCCGCACCGTGACGCTGCCGCTGACGATCCCGGGGCTCGCCAACGCCTTCTTGCTGTTGTTCGCTGCGTCGCTCGCCGATTTCGCCACGCCCTTGATCCTCGCCGGCAACAGCTTCCCCGTACTGCCCACCCAGGCGTTCCTGCAGATCACGGGGCTCTTCGACCTGCGGGGCGGGGCTGCGCTGTCATTCGTGCTGCTCGTCCCGGCGCTCATCGTCTTCCTGTTGCAGCGCTACTGGGTGAGCCGCCGCTATTACGTGACCGTCACCGGCAAGGGCGCCGGCCAGACACCGTTCGTCAGCGTCTCGCCAGGTGCGCGCAACGCACTTCTGCTCGCCTGCGCGCTCATCACGCTGGTCATCGTCTACTTCTATGCACTGCTGCTCTACGCCTCGGTCGTCGTCGCGCTCGGCGCGAACCACGCGTTCACGCTGCAGCACTATCGGGTGATCTTCACCGACGGACTCAAGGCGATCCGCGACACGCTGATCATCGCCGGGATCGCGATGCCGCTGGGAGGCCTCTACGGCATCCTGCTGGGCTACCTGGTGGCGAAGAAGTCGTTCGTCGGAAGGCGCAGCATGGAGCTCGTATCGATGATCAATTATGCGCTGCCGGGGACGATTGTCGGCATCGCGTATCTCATCGCGTTCAACGATCGGCCCTTTGTGCTCACCGGCACGGCGCTCATCATCGTCGCCTGCTATATCTTCCGCTACGGCCCGACCGGCATCCGCGCCACGGTGGCGCTGTTGCAGCAGATCGACAGGAGCCTGGAGGAAGCCTCGCAGGGACTGGGCGCGGGCAGCGGGACGACATTTCGCCGCATCACGTTGCCACTGGTCCTGCCGGCATTCTTCGCCGGCCTGGGCGTGGTGTTCATCCGCTCGATGACGGCGATCAGCGCGACGATCTTCCTGGTGTCGATCAGCTGGACGCTCATCACCGTGAAGATCCTCGAGAACATTACCGAACTGTCGCTCGGACCCGCGGCGGCGTTTTCGGTCTTGGTGGTCGCCATCGTGTTCGTCGTCATCGCGATCATCGGTCGCCTGCTGAAGCTCTTCCGCGCGCCCGGCGCAGTGGCGATGACGAGCGTGTTCGGAGGATGAAGACGATGAGCGCCGCAGGGCCGTCCCAAGGCGCGAATGGCGCCCCCGCTTTTGGGGGCAGCGCAGCCGCGATAGCGGCAAGCGTGGGGGTCCTTCGATGACCCGGGTCTCGGTCGCCTTGCACGTCGACGGCGTCTCCAAGCGCTACCTGCATCGCGTGAAGGGCGAGATTTACGCCGCGCGCGACGTCCGGCTCGACGTGCGGCCAGGTGAGTTCCTGACGCTCCTCGGTCCTTCCGGCTGCGGCAAGACGACCACGTTGCGCATGATCGCCGGCTTCGAAAAGCCCGACGCCGGCCGTATCCACTTCGACGGCCAGGATGTGACCGACCTCCCGGCGAATCGGCGCAACATCGGCTTCGTGTTCCAGAATTACGCCTTGTTTCCCCACCTGTCGGTGTTCGAGAATGCCGCCTACGGGCTGCGCGTGCGCGGCCTCGCGGCCGACGCGATCGCAAGAAGCGTTGGCGAGGTTCTGGCACTGGTCGGCCTCGCGGGATACGAGCAGCAGTTCTCGGCGCAGCTCTCGGGCGGCGAGCAGCAACGCGTCGCGCTGGCCCGCGCGATCGTCATCGAGCCGCGGGTGCTTCTGTTCGACGAGCCGCTATCGAACCTCGACGCGAAGCTCCGGGTGCAGATGCGTCACGAAATCCGCGCATTGCAACGCCGCCTCGGCATCACCACCGTGTATGTAACGCACGACCAGGAAGAAGCGATGGCGGTTTCCGACCGGATCGTGGTGATGGACCACGGCAGCGTCGTGCAGCAGGGGACTGCCGAGGACCTCTACTATCGGCCCGCGTCGCAGTTCGTCGCTGGCTTCATCGGCCGCGTGAATCTCATCACTGGTACGCTGGCCCGAGCCCCCGATGGCAGGCTGGGCGTCGCGGCGCTCGGCACGGTGATTGCCGCGGCGCACGTGCCGCACGGCCTCGCGCTCGGCGACACGGTGCAGCTCATGGTGCGGCCGGAAGCCCTGGCGATCGCGCGTGACGGAGAGGCCACGGCGCTCCGCGCGACGGTGGTTTCGTGCACCTTCCTCGGCGAAAAGGTGGAATACCTTCTGCGTTGCGCCGGAGAGACCCTGCACAGCGTGCGCTACAACGCCGGTCCGGCCGAGCTGGTCCCCGAAGGCGTCGAGGTTGGCCTGCGCATGGCCGAGGATGCGGTCAACATCCTGCCCGGGGAGCGATCATGACGGCGCGTCAAGCCGCATGGCACAGCGACGCGTGCGCACGCGCGATCCTGCGCCTTGTCTTCTGTGCGTGCGCCGTGGCATCGGCGTCGGCCGCCGCCGACCCGCCGCGGGAGGTGCATGGCGTCGCCGATGCCTATGTCGTCCCGGGCATGGCGCTCGCCTGGGGCATCCTGCGCGGCACAGACGAAGCGTCGACCCGGGTCGTGATACGCATCGTGGCTGACCCACAGGTCTACGCCGCCGTCTCCGCCATAGGAAAGAATCCGTTCAGCGACAGGCAGCGAACCCTGCTCCCGTCGACGCCAACGGCCGGCGCAGTCGACGTGCTTGCGCCACGACCACAGTACGCCGACTTCCCGCGCACCGAGCTGCGCTTCTATAGCTCCAGTGCGGGCGCGGAGCCGGCACTGGTCGTGTTCTATCTGGGCGTGCCCGACACGACACCGGAATTCGCGACCGAGGCGAATCTCAACGCGTATCTCGTCGACCGGATCGCGCGCGCCCGTGCGGCGGCCGGGAACAGTGGAAAATAAGCGGCTAAACGAGGTCGAAAAAATGAGTTGGCAAAAAACTTGGCAGACGATCGTTGCGTCAACGCCATGACGCGCGCCGAGCTCGCCCGGCTGCTCGATCACTCGGTCCTGAAGCCCGAAGCGACCGAGCGCGACATTCGCGAGGGCGCAGACGTCGTCCGCAGCTGGCGCATCGGCTTCTATTGCGTGCAGCCGTGCTGGGTGAAGCTCGCCGCCGAGATGCTCGCCGGCACCGATGCGTGCATCGTCAGCGTCGTGGGCTTTCCGCATGGCTGCGACCGCTCCGACGTGAAGGCGCAAGCGGCGCTGCTTGCAGTCGGCGACGGCGCGCGTGAGATCGACATGGTCATGAATTTCGGCACCTTGAAAGGCGGCGACGACGCCCGGGTAGCAGCAGACGTCGGCATCGTGGTTCGCGCGGTGCCTCGCATCCCGGTGAAGGTGATCGTGGAGACGACGGCGCTGACCGACGGCGAAAAGCAGCGCGCGTGCCGGATCGTCGTTGACGCC
>VBCL01000501.1:0-355 GCA_005888865.1 Betaproteobacteria bacterium
GAGACCTCGCTCGTCGCTCGCGCGAGCGAGCATCTGACCGTATGGGCGTCAGCGGCCTGGAACACCAGTGAAGTCGTGAAGACGCTGAATCTCGTGAATCCCACGACCGGCCAACCCATCAATATCGTCAACCCCTTCGGGGCCCTCGGTTCTCCGCTCGCGGACTGCCCGCCGTTCGAGGGTAGCATCCGAATCCGCTACGAGCTGCCGCTGCGAGACTACCAGGCGTTCTGGCAGGTGGCGGCGACCCGCCAGGGAGGCTCCTATGCCTCGACAGATCAGCTGAGTAAGACCTATCAGGGTGCATCGGAGGTCTTTTACGATTCGGCGTTCACGACCTACGACGCATCCGCCG
>VBCL01000501.1:376-3778 GCA_005888865.1 Betaproteobacteria bacterium
TCTGCAGCTTTACGGGTCGAACCTGACCGACGAGCGGGCGCAACTGTTCTCCGAGTACATTTCGCTCAAGGCGGTGACCATCAATCGTCCGCGCACCGTGGGGCTTCGGTTCAGCTACCGGTTCGGCGAGAGTAAGTAGCGCCGGCCCGTGTAGGCGCAAGAAGGGTTCGCGAACGATGAGCACTGCAACCGCGCCGCGTGGTCTGCACCGCAGCCTCTGCCGCGAACTGCCTGCTCTCGTTTTCATGTCGGCGCTAGCGGTGCGGGCCGATACTGCCGTGACGCCCGGAGAGCTCGACCGGTTCGACGCGCAGAAGACTTCGGCGGTCCTGCCCGACGGCGAAACGCTGGCGTACATGGACGTTGGCACCCGCGATGGTTCGCCCCTGGTGCTTATCCATGGATATACCGACTCGGCTCGAGACTGGGCACCCCTCGTGCCCCTCTTGGCCGGCAAGTTTCGTCTGATCATCATCGATCTGCGCGGTCACGGAGCCTCGAGCAAGCCGCAGTGTTGCTACACGCGTTTCGACTTCGCGTATGACATAAAGCTGCTGCTGGACGCGCTGCACATCAAGACAGCCGATATTGTCGGCCACTCACTCGGCAGCATCGTCGCGCAGACGTTTGCCGAGGTCTGGCCGGCCTCGACGCGGCGCCTGGTCCTGGTCTCGTCCACAGGCGCGCCCCTTGCGGCCAGCGGCAGTCGCTGCGCACTCACCGGTGTTCAGCCAAGCGGCCTCGACCTGGCGGCTCTCGCGCAACTGAAAGACCCCATCGATCCCGACTCGGCGTTCATGCGGGACTGGTGGAAAGAGTCCATCCGCATCAACCCGGCGTTCTTGTCGAGCCGCGAGCGACGCGACGGTGCCACAATCCCCGCGAGCGTGGGGCGCGCGATCGCGGACCAGAGCCTGATCTGCGTCGACTTCCAGTCGATGCTCCCGCGGATACAGGCGCCGACGTTACTTCTCTGGGGCGCTCGGGATCCATTTGCGGCAGGTCCCGGTCACGATGCGCTCGTTGCGGGCATTGCGCGAGCTCAGGTCAAGAGGTTCGCCTCGCTGGGGCACGATCTCTTCTGGGAGGAGCCGCAGGCGGTTGCAGGCGTCATAATCACCTTCCTTGCGAAGGGTGAGTGACCCCATTATGTCTGCCCCGGCGCGGCGGGTTGGCACGGCGGGCGCCTCAGTGCCCGTGGCTGCGGCGGTCGACTATGAGGACGCGCCCTTTCGCCTGTTTCACCTACGCGTCGCCATCGCGAGCTCCGGGAGCGAGTTCAGCGACGCGTTCGGTCTCGGAATCATAGGCATCTCCTTGAGTCGCGCGACCACCCAGTTGGGGTTGACTCCCCTGTGGATCGGGTTGCTGGCGGGTGCCTCGCTTGCCGGTCTTTTCGCTGGAGCGCTCTTGACGGGGCCGGTGGCCGACCGATTCGGGCGGCGACCGATATTCGCATACAACATGGGCGTTCTGGGGCTCCTGTCATTGCTGCAGTTCGTGGTTCAGTCGAGGGGTGAGCTCCTCGCGCTTCGCGTGGCGATCGGATTCGTGCTGGGAACCGACTACGCCGTGAACAAGGCGGTGCTGATCGAGTTCCTGCCGCGGCACGTGCGCGGCAGGATTCTGGGATCGCTGGCGGTTTTCTGGGCAGGCGGGTATGCCTGCGCTTACCTCGCCGCCTTCGCCCTCGATACGGTCTCTCAGCAATCGTGGCGGTGGATGCTGCTCTCGAGCGCGGTCCCCTGCTTCGCGGTGCTCCCCTTCAGACTCAGCATCCCCGAGTCGCCTCTGTGGCTCACTAATCACGGCTACGGCGAGGCCGCTGCGCGCATTGTCCGCGACCAGTTCGGTCCCGATGTCATGCTCCCCGTCGGAACCGTTGCCGCCGGCGCGCACGGCAGCCGATGGAAGCAACTCCTCGCTCCGCCCTGGCGCGGGCGCACGCTTCTGGCGTGCGCGTTCTTTGCGTGCATGGTCATTCCCTATTTTGCTGTCGGAACCTTCATAGCGCAGGTGATGGCGGCGATGAGCCTCACGAGCGCTTATGCGGGCGGCCTCATCTACAACGTCGCGCTGTTCGCGGGAGCCATCGCGGGGGTGCTGGTCGTGGAGCACCTCTCACGCCGGCAGTTCCTGATCGGCAGCTTTACCATCACGACGATCGCCATGCTGGTGCTTACCGTGTGGACAGACGTGCCGGCGGCTGCAATGACGGGGCTATTCGCCATATTCGCGGGCGTCCTGTCGGCTTCTTCCATTCTGGTCTACGTGTATCTCCCCGAGCTGTTTCCCACGGATCTGCGCGCTTCCGGCATCGGCCTCGCGAGCGCTGTCAGCCGCATCGGGTCCGCGATCAGCACGTTCCTGTTGCCGATCATCGTGGCCACTTATGGAATCCGGACTGCACTTGGAGCGTGCGTCGCCGTGCTGGCGGTTGGCTGACCCGCCAGTGATGGGCCCCGGAGACCAAGGGTCTGAGACTCGAGCTGCTCGATCAGGCACGGGACATGAGTTGATGGCGGTTCACCCGTCCGAACTACTCAGCCCTAACGAGTCCTTCTATCCACCCGAAGGCGCCGATGTCGCACCCGCACTCTGCGGCACCCTCCGTATTGCCCGGCTGCGGATGCACACCTCGCCGGAGCTCGTTCGCCCAGTGCTCTACGGCCGTGACGCACGTATCTTTCCGGGGATCACGCTGGCGCTCTTTACCCTGGGCGACCTCCTAGTCCCTGTGGCCCGCGGGAGGATCGTGCGCGACTCCCCAGGCGATGCGACGCCGAGCTACTGGTGCGTCATACCCGAGCTCGGGCGCGTGTGGCAGGAGCGAGCTGACGGGGGCTGGTCGCGTGCTGCGCTCCCCTTGACGCTCGTCAACGATACCGACAGCGAGGCGCACCAGGGACTCGCGATGTTCCTCTACAGGCAGGACGCGGTGAGCTCAATGCGCTTTCAGTTCGTCCAGCAGACTGCGCCGTACCTGCTCAAGCAGCCCTTCCTTGCGTGGGGATGGGCTCCTGTGGAGCTCGTCTCCCTCTCAGCCGACACCGAGACGCATGGCGCTCAGGTGAAAGCGGAGATCGCGCAGCGGCTGACGGCCCTGCCGTGGGAGGCCCTGCTGGAGCAGGCTCCGCCCGGCACGCTTGACGGATTCGGCGGGCCAATCGCGCCGCAGTGGATCGTCGCGCTGGCCCTCGTGCGCGATGGAATTCTCTACTACCGATGCGCGTCGACCCCATGCGGCGACTATCCGTATCCGCTTCAGATGCGATTCGGGGTTCGCTCGGTGACGAAGAGCATTGGTGCACCGCTTGCCTTGCTGCGTCTCGCGGAGAGCTATGGGCCGGGCATTCTGAACCTGAAGATCGGCGACTACGTCGAGGGCCTGGATCCGAAGTA
>VBCL01000502.1:0-2436 GCA_005888865.1 Betaproteobacteria bacterium
CGGAATCGCGTACTCCTTGAAGCTCTCCGTCCGGGGATCGAAACTGGCGACGCGGTTGCCGCGAATCTGCGTCATCCAGATCAGCCCGTCGCTCGCGAGGAACAAGGTGTGGGGACTCGAGCGCTCCTGCGGCAGCGGGGTGCGCTTCATCTCGCCGGTCCTGGAATCCAGGCGCCCCAGATGATTGCCGCGGCTCTCGCTCCACCACACGAACCCGCTCGCGTCGGCGACGATCCCGTGCGGGCGCGCGACCTTGGCGGGGATCGAGAATTCCCTGAACCCGCCCGTCTTCGGGTCGAGACCGCCGATCTTTTCCCCGTAGCGCTCCACGAACCAGACGTGGCCCCGCGGGTCCACGGTGAGGTTGTGGGGGATCGCCGTGCGCGTGGGAATGTCGAACTGCGTAATGACGACGTCGGGTTCGCCGGCCGTGTTGCGGTACGCGACGGCTTTGGGCACGTTCAGCCCGGGCGGCTTGTCGGGGCCGAAATGCTTGGTGAGATATGCCGCAATTCGCTCCGCCTCCTCGCTTTTGGACGCCATCGCCTCCTCGTCCGAGATCGATTTGTAGTTCGGGGGGCCGATCTCCTCGATCCGCCCCATATCGATGACGACCTTCTTCCAACCCAGCCGATCGAAGCGGCGGCTGACGAAATTCACCGGGCCGTGGCAGTTCACGCAGCGATTGATGACGAGCTGCTTCACGCCGTCCTGGTCGTCGGGAAGCTGCGCAATCCAGTCCGCCGGCGTGAGAATCGGCGCCGATCGCTTGAGAGCTAGGTTCAACAAAGTCTTCGTCCCAGGCGCGATCTCGACGTCCGCCTTCGCGCTCTCCGCGTGTCCGCCCATGCCGGCGGACACCTCGCTCCTCCCTGCGAAGAGCTCGGGCGCGATGTAATTCCCGCCGCGCGAGAAAACCGTGACGGTGGTTCCCCGCTCAGTGTTGCGGATTTTCACCGCTGCGCCGGTCACGGGCTTGCCGTTCTCGTCGCGAACCGCGCCCTGGAGGCTGCCGGTCTCGATCGTTTGCGCAGCGGAGGTGTTTTGCCAGAACCACAGACCGAGAGAAAGCGCGACGACTTTGAGCATGACATCCTCCATGAAAATCACCGGCGAGCTGTCTTAGCGCACCGTCTCCCCGCCCGTGACGGGATGGCCGATTCCGAGCGGCTTGGCGTCGATCAGGATGAAGGCGACTCGGGCAGGCTCGGTACCGCGGTTGATCCAGGCGTGGTTCGTGCCGCGCTGCACGAGCACGTCTCCCGCCTTGAGCTTCACCGTCGAATCGTCCATCTGCATCTCGAGCTCGCCCGCGAGAACGATCACGTAGTCGATCGTCTCGGTGCGATGCATCGGCCCGCTCCTGCCTGGAGGAATTTCGTTCACGGTGAACCGGGTCCCGTTCGGCGGCGGCGGCGTGCCGAGCACGCGCGCGCCCATGTCTTCGACATTTTCGCCGACCGAGATATCGGCGGGCGTGCAATCGGTGCACCAGATGAGGGTCGAGACGCCGCCCGACTTCGAAATCCGCCTGTTGGACGCCGTCGCGTCGAAGAGAACCTTTGCGGTCCGGTTTGCGCCGTGTCCCGTCACCACGCGGCGGACCGGGGCGGAGTGTGTCATGGTGAGCCGGGCAATGGCGCCTACTTCGCCTCTTCGACGCGCGTCAGGGTCGCGGGTCCTTCGCCCACGATGATCAGCCAGGCCTCCTCGTCCTTGGCTCCGTCCCAGTGCACCTGCTTGGCGAAATGCGTGACGAACGAGCCGGTCGGCATCGCTACGGTGAGGTTGGGATCGAACTTGTTGCCGGTGGCGACCCACCAGGTGCCCTTGATCACGGTGATGAAGCGGTCGTTCGGATGAAAGTGCGGCCGGCTGAAGTTGCCTGGCTTGAACCGGTTCATGACCACGTACAACCCGGGTTTTTCCGGATCGCCGACGAGCACCGCCTGGTTGATGCCGGCGGCGCCGGTCGGATCGCGCCATTTGAGCTGATCGGGCGACTTGTAGACGAGCGCCGCCGGGTTGAGGTCGGCGGCGAAGGCGGCACCCGCCGCCAACAGCAGCAACAGGATCTGAGCACCGGGCAACACGCGACCAGACGGAGACAATGAGCTCATTTCGACCCCCCTCTTGAGATTACCTCCGTATACGCGTTGGCCGGTGAACCGTCAATACCCAACCCGGCGCCGGCGGGCCGAAATGTCGAAAGATCGCGGCGACCGTTCCGGCAAATGCCGTTTCGGCCGCCGGGTCTCTTTGACCGACGATGGGACCGACGCGCGGTACTACTTGATGCGCCTGTAATAAGTCAGCGCCTGCAGTCCGATCCTTGTACCCATCTCTTCGCCTGCCTTTGCCGACAGAGATTCACCCGCGTCGTTGCGAACGGGTATCAAGTGCGCTCCTGCGGGCGCCCTCTCGCTCGCAGAGCCG
>VBCL01000502.1:2464-4887 GCA_005888865.1 Betaproteobacteria bacterium
CCGAATTCGGTTTCCAGTATCACCCGCATCGCCGCGCCGAGTGCACAGGAGACGCAGGGAACGGCAGCGCCGTCACCCGCATCGCCGGCCGCCGAGTAGACCGTGCTCGCGGCAAGGGAAAGGAGCGCATAGATCCTCGCGCGCTCGATCGGTTGCAGCGTTCTCCCCTCGATAGACCGGGTCACGATCGAATTCCACGTTTCGCCGCTCAGGCGCGATTCTCCCGACGAGCCCATGCCCCGACGATTCGAAGCTCGGTCCGGTGCAGACAGGGCCGAGGCGTACACGTTGCCGCCGAGGTGCCTTCCCCAGATGCGAGCCCTGTATGTCGCCTCCCAATCAGGAAACGCGGCCAGGGAACGTTCGAGCGCCGCATCCAGAGAAGCCTTCTGCCGCGGATAGAGCTGGGCAAGAACGTAGTGGGCGGCCCCGATCGCTTCGACTTCTCCCGAACCGCCCAGCGGCGCCGGCTGTTTCACGAGAAAGCGGGGAACGTACTTGCCTTCGACGAAATTCATCGCTTCGAACATGGCGGCGTAGACAGCCGCCAGTTCCTGAGCAGCGCGCGACTGCCCGGACGAAGAAGCCATGCGTGCTGCAATCGCGTTCCAATCCGATAACGGGTCGCCCCGAGCCGGGGAAAACGGCAGAAGCATGACCAGCGCGCACCCGATGTACACCGCAATTTTCCAAGCCTTGCTGATTTGAGCATCCATATCCCGCCTCCGTGTGAGATTCGCCCGAGCCCCGGAAGCGCGGAGCGCTTCTGCTGCGATCAGGATTCAGGGCTGAGGCCAGTGTGGCGGGTTGCGGTTTCCTTTCTCTGCGGCGCATTGCACCGGTTTCTTGTGAACTAATTACAGAGATGAGCTTGATTCCGAGAGACTGCCGGCCTCTACTTACTCGAGCGCGCGCCTTTCCGTAGCGATGGCCGGCGTGTCGAGATAAATCGTCTCACCCGATGCGAGAAACTGCTCGAACGTCGACTGGTCCACCCATACGTGGCGCTCCAGGCCTGTCTCGAGCCACCGAATGGTAAGGCCCCGTGCTGTCTCATCCACCGCTATTCTGATGTTGGATGCCATTTTGCGTTCTCCTTCGCTTGTCCGGTTGCGTTCCCGGCTTTACGCCGGTCCATGCAAACGTTGATTTGCATGACCGCCAGCTTACTTTTGGACGAAGCGAGGCGCTGTTAAGCGTTCCACCGGCGTCTTGTGGAACATTCACACGGGAAATGCCTTTGACCCGCACGGTGCCGGCCTCGGTGCCGTCGCTTTTCCACAGCTCAAAGCCGTTCGTGCCGTCGTCGGCGGAGAAGTAGAGCGCATTGTTCGAGATGGTGAAACCGAAAGGGCTGCTGCCGCCTGGCCCGGGATTGATGTCCTTGACGCGAACGGTGCCGGCCTCGGTGCCGTCGCTCTTCCACAGCTCGAATCCGCTCGTACCCTCGAATGCCGAGAAGTAGACCGCGTTGTCGAAGACGGCACAGCCGAAGAGCCGATGACCGCCCGCCGCGGGATCGATCTCGTTCATCGGCACGCCGCAGGAGGCGAGGAGCGCCGCAAGAACGACGAAGCCCCGGCGCAAGAAGGAATTGCGCAGTGCATGTGTCGCTGACATCGTCTCACCTCGTTCGATGGGCCGATACCAGCCTAGTGGTTGGGCGGCTGGAGACGCAGTGAAGCCTTCCACGGGTCTTTTGTGGCAAATTCACACCCGACGAAGGGAATGCAGCGGTCGCTACGCGCGATCCGGCCGGAACTTGGTCTCGGGCTTGACGCCTTTCTTCCTCTGTTTCTCGCTGATCTCGCCGTTCTCGGCGTAGCGGCCTTCGACGGCGCGCTTCGCCGCCTCGTCCCATTGCGGCAGCCAGTCGCCGAGCGAATAGCCGAACCAGGGCGCCTGCGGGCGCAGCTTCGGCAGGCCGAGCTCCTCCCAGATTTTCCTGGCGCGCTCCATGTATTCGCGCTTGGGCAGCGCGAGCGGCGGCATGTCGCCTTTCATCGTGGCGTCCATGAGGAGCGTGGAGTCCTCTTCCTCGCCGTGCTCGCGCTTGGGGCCGTGGCCCTGGCCGCGGTGCGGCAGCGTCTGCACGTCCTCGAGCGGGTTCATGCGGTACGCCATGGCCCACAAGAGCGCGTCGGCGTTGTCCGGGTCGATGTCGTCCGTCACCGCCACCGTGATCTTGCCCATGTCGCCCTTGAAGAAGGCCGCTCCGCGCAGCGCGCGCCACACCTCGGTGCGCGGCATGCCTTTTTCGCAGCTGATTACCGTCACCCGCAGCAGTCCGGTCAGCGGTTCGTGAAGCGTCACTCCTTTGATTCCGCGGATGCCGAGCGCCTCGCGCAGGTGTGTGAGGAACAGCGGCTCGTAGGCGACGCGCTTGATCACGCTCGATTCCGAAGGCGCGACCTGGCTGATGT
>VBCL01000503.1 GCA_005888865.1 Betaproteobacteria bacterium
TTCCACCGGCATGTCGACGCCGGCGGCGCCGTCGTAGAGCACCGAATGGCCGATCGCGATGCGGCCGCGACTTGGTTGCTCGAGACCGGCGACGGAGCGCAGCAGCGTCGTCTTGCCGCTGCCCGACGCACCGAGCAAGGCGACGACCTCGCCGGGCTTGAGCGTCAGCGAGACGCCCTTCAGGATTTGGGTGTCCCCGTACTGCAGGTGCAGATCGTCGACGACGAGGTCATTCATGGAGGCGGACTCCGAAGCGCAGCGCGACGGCAAGGCCGACGGCGACCAGCGCGATATTGATGAGCGACAGCGCGGCGACCTGGTCGATCGCGCCGGCACCCCACAGCGAAACGAGCATCGATCCGATGACCTCGGTGCCTTGACCGAGGAGATACACGGCGGTCGAGTATTCGCGCTCGAAGATCATGAACACGAGCAGCCAGCTTGCAAGCAAGCCGAAGCGGATCAGCGGAATGGTCACGTCGGTGAGCACGCGCCGGCTCGATGCGCCGGCGGTGCGAGCGGATTCTTCGAGCTCGGGGCCGATCTGCAGGAGCGCGCTGGAGATGAGTCGCATCCCGTACGCCAGCCAGACCACCGTGTAGGCGAGCCATACCGAGAACATCGAATTGCGCAGCTCCTTCAGCCCCGGCACGAAGAGGAAGATCCACAGGAACGCGAGGCCGGCCAAGATGCCCGGGATCGCGCGCGGAATCAGCACGATGTAGTCGAGGATCCGCGCGACGCCGCCGCGCTGACGATGACCGGCGAGCCCGATCGCCGTGTAGCACGCGACCGCAAGCGCACCGCCGACCGTCCCGACCAAAAGCGTGTTGATGATCGCGCGGACCTGATCCGACGAGTCGAACACACCGCGGAAGTTGTCGAGCGTGAGCACGTCGGCGAGGTTGATGCCCTCGCCCCACTGCTCGACGAATGCGCGCAGAGCGATGCCCGAGATCGGCACGACGATGGTGAACACCAGCCACAGCGCCACGAGCCCCAGCGCGAGCCACTTCCAGCCGCGCAGCGCCAGTACCTTCTGTCGCGTGGCCTTGCCCTTGACCGAGATGTACTTGCCGGAGGTCTTGAGGAGCCAGCGTTGCAGCAGCACCAGCGGGAAGGTCACCGCGACAATGCACACGGCAACGGCGGCCATCAGGTGGTAGGAGGGCGTTCCGAGCTTGTTGGTGAGCTTGAAGAGGTAGGTCGAGAGGACCAGGTGGCCTTCGGGGTCGCCCAGCACGAGCGGCAGCCCGAAGAGCTCGAAGCCCAGGAAGAACACCAGAACCGCGGCGTAGAAAAGCGCCGGCATCGTCATCGGCAGGCTCACGTGAAGCGCGACCTGGAGTGGATTGGCGCCGGCCACGCGCGCGGCTTCCTCGACGTCCGAGCCCAGGCTCTTCAACGCCGCGGAGGAGTAGAGGTACACGTGCGGCACGTGGGTGAGCCCGGCGATCACGGCGATCCCGGTGAGCGAGTAGACGTTCCAGGGCACGTCGCCGACGAGCGCTTTCGCCCACGTCGAATAGAACCCGACCGGACCCATCGCCACGACATAGCCGAAGGCGAGCACCATCGGCGACACGAAGACGGGAATCAGCACCAGCACTTCGATCGCGCGCTGCGCTGGCAGATCGGTCCGCGTGAGCAGGAACGCGAGCGCCGCGCCGAGCGGGAGCGCGATCACGACCATGCCTCCTGCGATCACGATCGAGTTCCCGAAGGCAGTCCAGAAATCGGCGTCTTCGAAGATGAACGCATACGCGTCGAAGCCGAAGCGATACGCCGGGTTAAAGAACGGCGCGTTGAGGAAGCTCTGCCAGAAGATGAGCCCGAGCGGCAAAAAGATCACCACCGCCGTGATGGCGACCACCGTGGTGCGCGGCAGGCTGAAGGTGCGGGCGGTCATTTTTTCCCCAGCGTCATTCGCGATCGCGGGGTTTCGCTGCGCTTTTCCGGCCTTCGCCGGGATCACGCAACCGTTTCCGATCGCCGCGAGGCTTCGCCTCTTGCTCTCGGACATCCGCCGCGGCCTCCTCACACCCGCATCGCGAACAGGTTGCATTTGAGTGTCGGCCGCCTCTCCGCGCTCCGGGTCGCGCGCTTCGCGCCTACCCCTGCGCGCGTCCTACTTCCTTCCGAGAGCCGACTGCCACTGCTTGAGGAACTCGAGCCGTTTGGTCGAATCGAGACCGGCGAGCAGATCGGTCGACACGGCGATCGGCTTGACCGCGCTGCCGAGCTCCTTGGCGAAGGCGACGCCCGAGTCCTTGCCGGTGATGTCGGTGCGGATCGAATACAGCTCGGCCTGCTCGGCGGTGATCGTCTGCCCGCGCTTGGACAGGAGATAATCGACCCAGAGCTTGCCCGCGTTCGGATTCTTCGCGTTCTTGGCGACGAAGGCGAGCCGTGAGAGCACGAGGTTGTAGTCGGTCGTAAAGG